>CALEJC010000241.1 GCA_937898205.1 uncultured Bacteroidales bacterium | reverse complement strand
CAAGAAATATACAGTGAGATTTGATGGCGACGACGAGCTTGTAGAGCTCAACGAAGGCATCAGCGAAATCGCCGGAGAAAACCAGCAGCTCAGAAGGCGCATCAAAGAGATCAGACGATGAATTGGAAAGTAATCAGCAGAAATGTGGGCTATGCATTGCTTGTCAATGCATTGTTTATGTTTATCTCCATCCTGGTGTCAGTGTTTGGGGGTAATGATTCTGCATTGGCTGCAATGATCATTTCCTTTACCATTACTTTTATCGTCGGTGTATTTCCTCTGATATTTGTCCGCAAGACAACCGCTATCTCTCTGAAAGAAGGTTATGTGATCATCGTCCTGGCGTGGCTGCTGTCCTTTATAGTGGGCATGCTGCCTTATGCGTTGTGGGGCGGACCGTTTACTCTGCAGAATGCTTGGTTTGAGTCGGTCAGCGGATATACGACCTGTGGTGCTACGATACTTCAAAGCGTCGAGTCTCTCCCAAAGAGTCTGCTTTTCTGGAGGAGCTCAACCCACTTCATCGGAGGTTTGGGAGTTGTGGTATTCCTCCTTCTGATCATCCCTGAATCAAGTCCGATGAGGCTCCGTCTCACCAACATGGAGCTCACTTCGCTTTCAAAGACCGGCTATGCTTCCAGATCGTCAAGGACGGTGATAATCTTTGCAAGTGTCTACGTGTCACTTTTTGTGCTTGCCACTTTGTGTTATGCGCTGCTTGGTATGCCGATATTTGATGCGGTCTGTCATGCAATGTCTGTAGTGTCAACGGGAGGCTTCAGTACCAGAAATCTTTCAATCGCTGCCTTTGACTCACGATGGATAGAGGGCGTTACCATGCTCTTTATGTATCTGTCTTCTCTCCACTTCGGTCTGATATATGTCACAGTGGTAACCCGCTCTTTAAAACCTCTCAACAACCCTGTGGTCAAGGTATTTACATTTACTATCCTGGCGGTAACTCTGGTGCTTGGATCGTGGATGATGATTTCCGGAACTTCGGATAATTGGTTTGAAGCCATCTGGGGAAGCCTCTTCCATACCATCTCTACTGTCACCACAACAGGTTTTGCGATTATGGACAATCACGACTGGTCAGCGTGGGTGATGATACTGCTGTCTTTGGCGGGTATAGTATCAGGTTGTGCCGGCTCGACGACAGGCGGTCTGAAGGTGGACAGGGCTCTCCTGCTCGCAAAGTCTGCAGGAAACTATGTCAACAATATCCTTCATCCTTCATCTGTCAATGAGATAAGGTTTGGCAAGAAGATAATCCAGTCTGAAGATGTCGCTCCACATCTGATATACATAGGTCTTTATTTCTTCTGTCTGATGTTGTCTATCCTGCTTAGGGCAGCCACCGGAGTTGATCACCTGAACGCAGTGGCCGCCTCGGTAGCGACCCTGAGCAACATCGGTCCTGCTTGTGCGGAGATGGGCACAATGGGGTCTTTTGCCGATATCCCGGCGATGACCAAACTCCTATATTCATTTAATATGTTTGTAGGTCGTATCGAGATTTATCCTGTGCTTGCAGTATTGGGAATGATGCTGGACAAACGCAACAAATAATGGACAGGACAGGATTTCTATATGAGCGTTTCCAGAAACGATTTAAGCGTGAGCCGACACCTTGTCAGGACGCGCTTTTCTTGACTGTCGCCCGTTTTATTACCGGGGATGACGGAGATATACTGGTAGTCAACGGATATGCCGGCACGGGCAAGACAAGTGCGATGGCAGCTGTGATTGCCGCTCTTAGAGATGTGGGCACTCCTTCTGTCCTTCTTGCGCCCACAGGGCGTGCCGCCAAGGTGTTTTCTCAGATTGCCGCCCGTCCTGCATCGACCATCCACAAGCACATCTATCGGCAGAAAAGCGGCCCCGGCGGAAGCAACTCCTACGGCAGTTTCTCGCTAGCTCCCAACAAGGCCAAGCACACGCTCTTTGTGGTAGACGAAGCTTCGCTGATAGGCATAGACAGCCAGGCCAATGCGAGCGCGGCGTTTGGCAGCGGCAACCTGCTTGAGGACCTTGTCAATTTTGTGCGCGCGGGTGCTGATTGCCGCCTTATCCTCATCGGAGATGCTGCTCAGCTGCCTCCTGTGGGCTTGGAAGCTTCGCCTGTGTTTTCCCCATATATGGACGGGTTCGGGGGAGTGAGCCATTGCGAGCTGAGCACTGTGGTGCGTCAGGAGCACGAGTCAGGCATCCTTCGCAACGCCACCCTGCTGCGCCGGATGATTTCATCTGCGGGGGCTGATGACACATTTGACCACATCGGATTTGATCTGCAAGGGGTTGATGATATTGTGCGCATCGGCGGAGGGGAGCTGATTGACGCTCTGAGTGACGCATACTCCAAGTATGGAGAGGATGGTACGATAGTCCTCTGCCGCTCCAATAAAAAGGCACTGAGGTACAACCTGGGCATCAGATCCATGGTCCAATATAAAGAAGATCGGCTCACAAGGGGAGATAAGTTGATGATTGTTAAAAACTGTTATCAATTTCTTGAAGATATCCCGCAACTTGACTATATTGCAAATGGCGATATCGCCACCTTGGAGAAGATCTCGTCCTATGAGGAAAGATATGGCTTGCATTTCGCCAAGGCCCGCCTTTGTTTTCCCGACTATGATGATGTGGAGATTGAGGCGAAGGTCTGCCTGGATGCGCTTGACTCGGAGAGCGCAAGTCTGAGCCAGGAGCAGCAGGAGATGCTGTATCAGGGAGTGTGGGCCGACTATGAGGAGCTGGGGACAAAAAAGAAGATCTGGTCTGCGGTGAGGGAAGACAAATATTTCAATGCTCTGCAACTGAAGTATGCCGAAGCCATCACTTGTCACAAGTCGCAAGGTGGCCAGTGGGATTGTGTGTTTGTTGATTGCCCGTTCTGGCTGGAGGAGCAGAGTGTGGACGATCTGAAATGGTTGTATACCGCGATCACAAGAGCGGTCAAAAAAGTTTATTTGGTCAATTTTAAAGATAGGTTTTTTAAAGTATGAGGAAGTTATTGATTGTGTTTGGCGTTTTGTGTGCTGTGTGGTCGGCCGGCGCCCAGGATCTCAATGTGACGAAGTCTCCTGACGGAAGCAAAGAGGCTTTTACAAGAGACAATGATTTGTGGGTCAGGGATTTGACTGACTCTCTTGAAACCCGTCTGACTTTTGATGGCACAGACTTGATCCTCAATGGATATGCTTCCTGGGTCTACTATGAAGAGATCTTTGGCAGAGCTTCCAGATATAAGGCCTTCTGGTGGAGTCCTGACTCGCAGAAGCTTGCCTACTATCGTTTTGACAATACTGAGGTCCCGATGTTTCCTATCTACTCTGCGGTAGGACAAGGTGGCTCTCTCTCGCAGACCCGCTACCCTAAGTCGGGCCAGAGCAACCCTACAGTCAGAGTGGGCATCATTGACCTTTCTGCGCAGGATAAGACCACTGTCTGGGCCGATTTTGATGATAGTCTGGATCAGTATTTCGGTACTCCTTTCTGGTCTGCCGACTCAAAAGAACTCTATGTGAGCTGGATGCCTCGCAGACAGTATCAGCTGGAGCTCTATGCGGTCAGTGCTGAAGACGGAGCTAAACGCAATGTATACAGCGAGAAATATAAGACCTGGATCGAGTGGATCGACGGGATGATATTTACCGACAAGGGACTGTATATGGTCAGGGATTTTGAGACTGACTGGCAGCAGATATATTTTCTTTCCTTTGAAGGAGAGCTCTCGCGACTCACCGATGGACAGAACTGGGGTGTCAATCTCATCAAACTCAATGAGAAGAAGGGAGATCTCTACTTCACCGCAAAGAGGGATTCGCGACTTCATACCGCTCTCTACAAGCTTGACAAAAAGGGCAAGATTACTCTACTGAGTGACCCTCAATATAATATCGTCGGAGTCAAGCTTGCCGAAGACTTCAAGTCGTTTACTGCGATGATGTCCAACGCCCGCACTCCGATGATGAGCATCAAGGGCCGCACCGACAAAGCTTCATGGGAGGTGGTCCGGAAGTCTGAAGCCGATCTTGACAATCTTCCTTCACCACAAATCGTGAAGATAGAAAACGACGGCTTTGATCTCTATGCTTTGTTGAGTCTTCCAAAGGGTTTTGATCCAAACAAGAAATATCCTGTCGTCATGACTCTCTATGGTGGTCCGGGGACTGCCTATGTGAGAGACAGCTGGGGTGATCGTGACGCTTCCAACAAGTGGTGCTGGGACAACGGTATCATCCACATAGTCTGTGATCCCCGCTCGTCCGGAGAAAACGGCCGCAGGGGCATGGATCAGGCTCATAAACAGATGACTGTGATTGAGTTGCAGGACTACATAGCATGGGCCAAGTGGCTTCAGTCACAAAGCTATGTGGACGGAAGCCGCATCGGCGTCCAGGGCTTCTCGTTTGGCGGCACAACCACTTCAATGCTTGTGCTCAGATATCCTCAGTACTTCCGCTGTGGCGTGGCCGGAGGCGGTGTATATGACTGGATGCTATATGATACTCACTACACAGAGCGCTTCATGGATACGCCTGAGTTCAATCAGGAAGGTTACAGGCGCGCTTCTGTGCTGACCTATATCCCTGAAATATTCTCAGACGACAACAAAGGACCTAAGCCGCTCCCGGGTGCTCTCAAGATCACTCATGGCACCGGTGACGACAACGTGCACTTCCAGAATACTCTGCAGCTCATCGACGCTCTTCAGAAGGTCAACTATCAGTTTGAGCTGATGATATATCCCGATGGAATGCACGGCTATCGCGGCTATCAGGGTGTCCATGACAAGGCAGCCGATCAGGCGTTCTGGACCAAGTGGCTTCTTGACTGATGGCGGGCTTTGCGGACATACTCAAAGATATTGAGAAGAGCAGTCAGCGCAAGTTGAGGGCGAAGCTCCCCGAATGGGATGAGCATTTTGCTGAGCTTCAGCTGCCCACATCTCTGTCTTTGGAGCAGTGCTCTTCTACCCTCACGGCGCAATACAAAAGCTCGCTTCTTGATGCCTATCTTCCTGCAGGGAAGGGAGTTGTGTGTGATCTCACCGGCGGCCTCGGGGTAGATAGCATGGCATTTGCCCGAAGGGTGGAGAAGGTGCATTATTATGAGATGCAGCCGCAGCTCGCTGAAGCGATGAGGCACAATTCGGCAGTCTTTGCCCTGGCAAATATCGACATTCACTGCCAGGAAGTGGGGCCGGAGACTCAGCTGCCGCAGTGCGATGTCGTCTATGCAGACCCGGCCAGGCGAAGCAGTAGCGGAAGCAAGGTCTTCCTGCTCGAAGACTGCACGCCAAATATCCTTCCGATGCTCCCGCGGCTGCTTGAATCATCCAAGCTTGTGATGCTCAAGCTCGCCCCGATGGCAGATATCTCAATGCTCTGCAACCGCCTTGGCAGGAGCTTGAAGGAACTGCACATCGTCAGCTCGCGCGGAGAGGTGAGAGAACTCCTCTGCCTGCTGGAAAGCGACCACGAGGGTGAGCCGGAAATCATTGTCGCAGAGCTGGGCGAAGGCGGCAGGGCAGACTTGTATCGGATGCTGCTCACTGAAGAAAAAGAAGCTCCGCTGATGCTTGCAGACAGCATTTCGCCCGGAGACAATCTGCTGGTGCCGAGCGCAGCGCTGATGAAGGCCGGGGCTTTCAAGATCATCAGCCGCGACTGGGGCGTCAGGAAACTCGACGTCTCGACTCATCTCTACCTGCTGCCTGCAGGCGCGAAGCCTCCGACGGCGTTTTTCGGCACATATCAGATTGAGCAGGTGCTTCCGTTTGGCAAGGCCTCAATGCGCACGCTTGCCTCGCAATTTCCTAAAGCAGAAGTGATTGCGCGTAATATGCCTCTCTCCAGTGATGCGCTTGCGGCAAAAATGAAGATCAAGCGGGGAGGGGACGTTTTTATTTATGCATGCAAGTCAAAAACTATGGGAGAAGTCTTTCTAGTTACAAAGAAAAAGCTTATATTTGAGGATTGACAGAAATACAAAAACTATAGACCAATGAAAGAATTTGAACAAAGAGCACAAGCCTGGCTTAACGGCGAAGGCTTTGATCATGAAACCAAGATGAAAGTACGTCAGCTCATCAACGGTGATCCTGCTGAGCTTGAGGATGCATTCTACAAAAACCTGGAGTTTGGTACCGGCGGTCTCAGAGGTATCATGGGAGTAGGTACAAACCGCATGAACAAGTACACTGTGGGCATGGCGACTCAAGGTCTTGCCAACTACATCCTCTCTCACTACGAAGGTGACGATCCTAATGTGTGCATCTCCTATGACTCCCGCAACAACAGCAAGGAGTTTGCAAAGATCACTGCAGATGTGCTTTCTGCCAATGGTATTCACGTCTATATATTTGACAATATCCGCCCTACTCCTGAGATGAGTTATGCTGTGCGCCTTAAAGGTGCAGTGGCAGGTGTGATGATCACAGCTTCTCACAACCCTAAGGAGTATAACGGCTACAAGGTGAGCTGGTCTGACGGCGGTCAGGTGACTTCTCCTGTGGATAAGGAGATCGTGGCTGAGGTGGCAAAGATCACAGATCCTTCAATGGTTAAGTTTGAGAAGGGTCTCCGTTGCGGCGAGATTGAGGCGATGGGCGCTGATGTGGACGAGAAGTATATCAACGACCTTCTCTCGCTGAGCCTTGCCGGAGATCTCTGCAAGCAGTACTCAGACTTCAAGATCGTATATACTCCGCTTCACGGTTGCGGTGTGAGACTCGTGCCTGAGATCCTCTCGAGGATAGGTCTCAAAAACATTATCCATGTGCCTGAGCAGGATATTTCTGATGGTGATTTCCCTACAGTGGTTTCTCCAAATCCTGAAGAGCCTGCAGCTCTCAAGCTTGCTCTTGAGAAGGCAGAAGCGACAGGCGCTGACCTTGTGATGGGCACAGACCCTGACGCTGACCGCATCGGTATCGCCGTGAGAGACAACGAAGGCAAGATGGTGCTCCTCAACGGCAACCAGACTGCTTCTCTTGTGACCTATTATATCCTTTCTCGCAGGAAGGAAGCCGGCACTCTTGGCGAGGGCAAATATGTTGTCAAGACCATCGTGACCACAGAGCTTCTGACAGAAATCTGTGCAGGATTTGGCGTGCCTGTATACAATGTGCTCACAGGATTTAAATATATCGCTGAGATCGTCAAGAGAGAAGAGAAGCTCGGTCATGAGTTTATCTGCGGTGGCGAGGAAAGCTACGGCTTCAATGTGGGCGAATTTGTGCGCGACAAGGATGCTCAGGTGACAGCTATGATGATTGCCGAATGTGCAGCTTGGGCAGCAAGCCAGGGCTTGACCATGTACCAGCTCCTCCAGAAGATCTACAAGGAGTTTGGATACCGCAAGGAAGGTCTTGTGTCTGTAGTGCGCAAGGGCGTTTCCGGCGCTCAGGAGATCCAGCAGATGATGAAGGATCTCAGAGCAAACCCACCTAAGGAGCTTTGCGGTTCTCCTGTGACCAAGGTTATCGACTATCTTGAGCCTGAGAAGACAGGTCAGCCATCTTCAAATGTGCTTCAGTTCTTTGATGAGGCGGGTGATGTTGTGTCTGTAAGACCTTCAGGCACAGAGCCTAAGATTAAGTTCTACTTCGGCGCCAAGGGCGACGATGCTGATGCAAAGATCGAGGCACTCAAGAAGCAGTTCTGCTAGTTTTTAGAACTCTTGGAAAACATATAACACCATTTTGCGAGGTCACAAGCCTCGCATTTTGGTTTTATGGCGGTGCAGACATACCTTCCGTGGAGCAGAAGGTAGTGGTGTGCTGTCGGCCTGTCTTCCGGGTGGATGTGTTTCTCGAGATCCAGCTCGACTTCGCGAGGCGTCTTGCCCTTGGAGAGTCCCATCCTGTGGGATACTCTCAGTACGTGTGTATCCACGGCGATCACAGGCTCGTTCCAGACTATGGAAGCTACCACGTTTGCTGTCTTTCTGCCCACGCCGGGCAGGCTCATGAGCTCTTCTATGCTTGATGGTACTTCGCTGCCAAAATCGCTCACGAGTTTCTGCGCCATGCCGATCAGGTGGCGCGCTTTGTTGTTGGGGTAGGAGATCGATCTGATGAGAGTGAAGATGTCTTCAAACTCTGCTGCTGCAAGCTTGTCCGGGGTGGGGTAGGCTGCAAAAAGGGCAGGGGTCGTGAGGTTGACTCTCTTGTCTGTGCATTGCGCCGACAGGATCACGGCCACCAGCAATTCAAAGCTGTTGCTGTAGTTGAGCTCAGACCCGGGAGCAGGCTCCTTCTTGAAGTGCTCCATGATTGCGTCATATCTCTCCTGAAGGCGCATCCTTACTTGGTAATTTCCTTGCACATCTCGTCTTTGGTCTCAAAGATGCGGCCCGGGTAGCGCTCGCAGATATTGAGATTGTGGGTGACCATCACGATGGCAGTGCCTTTGTCTTTGTTGATGCTCTTGAGCAGCTGAAGGATGTCTTCTGCAGTGTTGTCGTCGAGGTTGCCTGTCGGCTCGTCGGCGATGATGACTTTAGGGTCGTTGAGGATGGCTCTGGCGATGGCGATGCGCTGCTGCTCTCCTCCGGATAGCTGGTGAGGCATCTTGTGGGCCTTGGTAGTCATGCCGACAGCCTTGAGCACGTCGTCGATCCTGTCGTCGATCGCTTTGGCTTCCTTCCATC
Source organism: uncultured Bacteroidales bacterium (assembly GCA_937898205.1). GTDB lineage: Bacteria > Bacteroidota > Bacteroidia > Bacteroidales > UBA932 > Cryptobacteroides. The sequence continues at coordinate 9,290 of CALEJC010000241.1, read as the reverse complement.
CTGTGGATTTGAGCACAAATGCAAGGTTGTCGTAGACACTGCGGTCCATCAGAAGCTGGAAATCCTGGAAGACGACGCCCAACTTGCGGCGGAGGAAGGGGATATCCTTCTCTTTGATGCCCACAAGATTGTAGCCGCAGACTTGTCCGCATCCCTTTGTGAGGGGATTTTCTGCACTTATGGTACGGATTATGGATGTCTTTCCGCTGCCGACTTTGCCGACGATATAGACCAGCTCGCCTTCGTAGACGTCCATGTTGAGGTCATATATGACGGTGTTTTCAGAGTTGATGATGTCTGCGTCTGCAAATGTGATTACGGGACTTTTCTGCTCTTCCATTTTCTTCAATTTTGACAAAGACAAAGATAAGTTAAATATTGGAAATTTAGGCGATTTTGATTAAATTTGTAAATTGTGTATAACTGTTTGAAGATTAGAAATTAACTATATGAAAGTGAGATTATTAGCAGTATCCTTCGCCTTGTTTTGCGGGCTTGGAGCCGGTGCTCAGGTGACTTCGGATGCTCAGAAGGATGTCTATCAGCAGGCTGTGACTCTCTATCAGGAAGGAGTCTATGGAAGTGCACTCCAGCTTTTTGACCAATTGGAGCAGGATGCTATGACTTCGGGCTATAAGGTGCTTTGTGCTTTGAAGATGCGCAGCTCGGACTATCAGTCTTTGATGGACAGTTACAACCGGACATATCCGTCAACTGCCTTGACCAGCAGCATCCGTTTTGAAAACGCCCGTCTGCTTTTTGACCAGGGTCGTTGGGCTGAAGCTACAATAGAGTTCTCTAAGGTCAACTCGTCGTCTCTGGACGAGAACGACGTGCCTGAATATTTCTTCAAGTGTGCGTTCTGTGAGTTCTCGCTGGGAAGATATCCTCAGGCAGAGCAGTTCTTCACGATACTCGAAGCTCTCGAGCACTCTGACTATACTGCTCCGGGCAGATACCTCAGCGGTATCATGCGCTACAACAACAGTGACTTTGCTGCCGCAGAGGGCTATTTCTGGAAAGTGGTGGAAGATCCAAGATTTTCCGATCTCGCAAGTTTCTACATCGTTGACTGCGAGTTTAATCAGAAAAACTATCAATATGCCATCAGCGAAGGCGAGAAGATCTTTGCTTCGGCTCCTAAGGAGAGACAGGAAAGACTTGCCCGCATCATCTCAGAGTCATACCTGATCCTCGGAGACAATGAAAAGGCGAGACAATACTACGACGACATCTCGCAGTCTGACCTCAATCGCAAGGATCTTTTCTATGCAGGAAGTCTCCTGTATTCTGTCCATGACTATCAGGGCGCGATCGACAATTATACCAAGATGACGGACCGCAGCGACTCGCTTGGCCAGATCGCCAACTATCATCTTGCCAACGCCTACCTGCGCACCCGCAACCAGGTTGCGGCGATGGAGGCTTTCCTCGACGCTTCCAATGTCGACTTTGATCCGGAGATCACAGAGGACGCCTGCTTCAACCATGCAAAACTCGCATTTGACCTGAATAAAGATACTTCCGGATTTGCCAGATATATCAAGAGATATTCTACCAGCACCCGTGGAGACCAGATCTATGGCTATATGGCGCTTGCGGCCCTTGCTGATAAAGACTACACTGCGGCTGTAGAAGCCTATGACAAGATCGATGAGCTCACCGATGATATGCTCAACAACTACACAAAGGCCAATTTCCTTCGTGCACACCAGCTCTTTGAGGGAAGTTCATACAGAGACGCCGTGCCATATTTCCGCGCGACATCATACTATCTCCCTAAGACCGACAGGCTCAATCAGTTTTCACGTTATTGGCTCGGAGAGTCCTACTACCGCACCGGCAACTTTGCAAGTGCCGAGCAGACATTTACCGAGCTGTATAACCAGTCTGCACTTCATGACAAGCTTGAAGGTGAGATCCTCTCATACAATATCGGCTACAGCCACTTCAAGCAGAGCGAATATGAAGCCGCGGCCAGATGGTTTGATATCTACATCGCTTCCGGACACAGCCTTTACAGACAGGATGCGATGAATCGTCGTGCCGACTGTGACTTCGCCCGTCAGGACTATAAAGCTGCCATCCAGTCATATCAGAAGGTAATCTCGGAGTACTTCTCTCCGGACAATATCTATCCATACTATCAGCAGGCCATCTCTTATGGCCTTTCCGGAGACAAGAAGCGCAAGGTTTCCACTCTTCTTCACATCGAGGATGCTTCTGAGGATGCACCTCTCTATCTCGATGCCTACTACGAGCTGGGACGTGCTCAGATGGATGCCAAGAACAACAACGACGCTATCCGCAGCTTCACTCACCTCAAGGAAGTGTCCAAGGATCCCGGCTATGTGGCCAAGGCTCTCATCGGCTTGGGTCTGGTGCACCGCAATATGTCCAAGTATGACCAGGCTCTTGACTACTACAAGGAGGTCGTAGCTTCCATGCCGGACAGCGAATATGCCCAGGAGGCGATGATGGCGATAGAGTCCATCTACCAGACACGCAAGCAGCCGGAGAAGTTCCTCGAATATGTCGAAGCCAACCGCCTCAATGCCGACAAGACCGAAGCCGAGAAGGAGAAGATGTACTTCAATGCTGCCGAGCAGCTCTATCTCGCCAGCAGTTTTGAGCAGGCGGTACCGACAATAAAGAAATTTATCGAAAGCTTCCCTCAGAGCGCCGATCTGCCTCAGGCAAAGTTCTATCTTGCTGAGTCTTACCGCGCTCTCGGTCAGAAAGAGCAGGCTTGTGATTTCTATGCCGAGGCGATGAAGGCGGAGTCACAGATGTCGTTTGTGGAGATGTCCAAGCTGAGATTTGCAGAGCTGTCATATCAGCTTGAGCGCTATACGGATGCCTATAATGCCTATACCGATCTTCTTGCTTCAACGCGCATGGATGCCAACCGAAGTGTGGCCCGAGTGGGCATGATGCGCGCGGCCTACAGGAGCAGGAGCTATGAGCAGGCTGTGAGTGCTTGTGATGCCGTGCTTGGCGATCAGCAGACTTCTGCCGACCTGAGCCGCGAGGCTTCGTTTGTCAAGGCAAAGAGCTTGCTCGCGACTTCCAAGCGCAGCGAAGCGATGGCGATATTTGCCAAACTTGGCGAGAATCCGTCTACTCCTGAGGGTGCAGAATCGAGGTTTATGACGATCCAGGATCTCTATGACAGGGGAGTCTTTGAATCGGTGGATGAGCATGTATATAGCTTCTCTCAGACAGCAGGACAGCAGTCATACTGGCTGGCAAGAGCATTCATCGTGCTTGGTGACTCGTTTGAGCAGAGAGGTCAGTATGAGCAGGCTAAGGCTACCTATGAGAGCGTCCGTGACGGCTATGAGCCTTCAGGTAGCGGTGACGATGTGATTGAAAATGTAAACAAGAGGCTCTCACGCCTTGAATCTTTGATGCAGCAGTAGTTATGAAAAAGTCCATTATATCAGTTGCTCTGCTTTTGGTCTGCGGAGTATTGTCTGCCCAGAACATCAACCAGTCTGTGCAGGTGACCAATGAATACCAGGCAAAGTTTGCGGATTTCCCTAAACAGGAGCTCTCAATCAGTGTGCCGGACACGCTGTATAGCTTTGACTATAACTTTGATTATGCGGTGTTTGAGACTAAATATAAAGGCTCTTATGAGTTTAGTCCCTACGAGATAGCACTCAATCCTGATCCTGTCAGGTATGACATCAAGAAGTTTTATCTCAAGGCCGGTGCAGGAGTGGGACTTCATCCAAAGCTCGACTTTGTCTATAACGCTGTGTCGAGTGAGAAGTTTAATCTCAGTGTATATAACCGTGGAAGCGGTGAGGTCTTGGGTTATGGACATAATCTCAAGGATGATCTGGCGCTGACCGGAAGATATGTGATGCCATCGGCGGAGCTTGACTTTACTCTTGGCTATGACGGTATCTTTGCCAGGGATAATAATTATGCGCCGTTTGTGATTTATTCGCAGGCACAAAATTTTTTGGCCTCTGCCTATAACTCTGCATTTGCGCGTGTGAGCATCGCATCTTCTGAAGCTTCAACCTCACGCATCGCCTACAGATTGGGCGTGGATTACCGCTATGGGGCGGAAACCGTGGGCGCTTCTCTTGGCTCTTTGAGTGAGTCTATGATGGGTGTGTCGGGCTATCTGGCATTTGTGACCAACAGCAGACACAAGATGCTTCTTGACTACAATTTCCAGATGGAAAATGTCAACAATAAGATTGCGGGAGCAGAGTCGCTTGCTGCCAATCTCGGAAGCGTGACTCCTCAGCTTCTCTTTGCTCTTGGGGCCTTTGATATCAAGCTCGGTGTCAAGCTGGATTATGCTTCTGCCGGAGATAAGGGTTCGCTGGGACTATATCCTGCTGTCAGGGCTCAAGTGCCTTTGGGTCAGTCTCATAGGGCTTTTGTGTCTGTGGGTGGTGGCCGCGAGGTCAATCAGCACTTTGCTCTTAAGAGCATGTACCCTTTCTTTGTCCGCAGGGGCAGCGTGGAAGCATTTGCCAAGGAAAAGTACAATATCACTTTGGGCTTAGACGGAGTCCTTGGCGCAAGCTTTCAGTATAGCTTGAAGGGTGGCTATGCTTCGTGGGAAGACCTTCCGCTTGCTTCTCTCAAAAACATAGGTTTTGCAGACTTGAGTCTGTTTGATGTCGATCTGGATGCAAAGTATATCTCGGAGAATTTTGACCTTGATGCAGACCTTCATCTTAACCTCTTGAGCAAATATGCAGCGGCTCCAGCCTATGCTCCGGCGCTCTTTGAGGGTCAGCTGACGGCAAGATATAACTGGTACAAAAGGATTTATGCTTCAGCAGGTATAGAAGCGCGCACAGCACGCAAGGATCTTGGTGGGATGCTTGCTGACGTGCCGGGATATATCGATCTGAAGTTGGGAGCGGAATATAGCTTCAGCAGCAAGATCGGAGCCTATGCGGAGATCGGAAATCTGCTTTTCCAGCACATTGAGCGTTGCCCTGGTTTTGCAGAGAAGGGACCTTATGTAACTGTCGGAATAATAGTTAATCTTTAAGTAGGTTTCTTCGGAGAAATTTAGTATTTTTGTAGGATATTTTTTATTGAATAAGATGGAAGATAATAATCAGATAAAAAACGCAGCGGAGCAGTATTCCGCAGATAGTATTCAGGTGCTTGAAGGTCTTGAGGCAGTCCGTAAGCGCCCGTCGATGTATATTGGTGATGTTGCCGAGAGAGGTCTGCATCATCTCGTATATGAGGTTGTGGACAACAGTATCGACGAGGCGATGGCCGGCTTCTGTAATACCATCGATGTGCAGATCCTTGAGGATGACTCTATCAGAGTAGCCGATAACGGACGTGGTATCCCTACCGGCATGCATGAGAAGGAGCATCGAAGCGCTCTTGAGGTGGTGCTCACAGTGCTTCATGCAGGTGGTAAGTTCAACAAGTCAAGCTACAAGGTTTCCGGAGGTCTCCACGGTGTGGGTGTATCCTGTGTAAACGCGCTTTCAGACCGTCTCACAGCCGAGATCCACAGAGAGGGCAAGATCTTCCGTCAGCACTACAGTGCCGGCAAGCCGCTCGGTCCTGTTGAGGTTATTGGTGATAGCGACAAGACCGGTACTATCATTACCTTCCACCCTGATGCTGAGATCTTTACTCAGACCACAAAATACAAGTATGATATCCTTGCAGCCCGTCTCCGCGAGCTCGCATTCCTCAACAAGGGCATCAAGATCACTCTCACAGACAAGAGAGAGCTTGTGGATGAGTTTGTTACCGATCCTGTGTCAGGCGAGTCAAAGACCACAGGCAACAAAGTCTTCCGCAGTGCAGAGTTCTTCTCAGAAAAAGGTCTCAGCGAGTTTATCACCTACCTTGATGCAGGTGCCAACACTCTCATCCCTGAGCCTGTCTGCATCACTGCCGACAAGATTATTCCTATTGACATAGCTCTTCAGTATAACAATGGTTACTCTGAGAAGATCTATTCTTATGTCAATAACATCAATACCATCGAGGGTGGTACTCACCTTCAGGGCTTTAAGATGGGTCTCAGCCGCTCACTCAAGCAGTATGCGGAGAGAAACAAGCTCCTCGACAAGTTTAAGGGCGACCTCGCTCCGGAGGACTTCCGCGAGGGTCTTACAGCCGTGATCTCTGTCAAGGTGGCAGAGCCTCAGTTTGAGGGTCAGACCAAGACAAAGCTCGGAAATACAGAAGTCACATCTGCAGTCTCTCAGGCCACATCTGCAGCGATGGAAACCTACCTTGAGGAGCATCCGAAGGAAGGTAAGATGATCATCGAGAAGATCGTGCTCGCCGCAACAGCGCGCAATGCTGCTCGCAAGGCTCGCGAAATGGTGCAGCGCAAGGGCTATATGACCGGCGGCAGCATGCCTGGCAAGCTTGCAGACTGCTCTAACAACGATCCTGAGAAGTGTGAGCTCTTCCTCGTCGAGGGAGACTCTGCGGGCGGTACTGCAAAGCAGGGACGTGACCGTGAAATTCAGGCTATCCTTCCGCTCAGAGGTAAGATCCTCAATGTGGAGAAGGCTTCGAGCGACAGAGCCTTTGACTCAGATGAGATCCGCAACATCTACACAGCACTTGGTGTGACAGTGGCTCAGGAGGACGAGAGCGGCGAGAAACACATGGATTTGAGCAAGCTTCGCTACCACAAGGTTGTGATCATGACCGATGCCGACGTCGATGGCTCTCACATCGCCTGTCTGATCCTGACATTCTTCTACAGATATATGTTTGACCTCATCAAAAACGGTTATGTATATCTGGCGACACCACCTCTTTACCTCGTGTCAAAGGGCAAGGAAGAGATTTATTGCTGGACTGAGGAGCAGCGTGAAGCTGCAGCCCTCGCTCTTGGCAAGGGCACCGAGAAGGGCTACAGCATCCAGAGATACAAAGGTCTTGGTGAGATGAGTGCGGAGCAGCTTTGGGACACTACAATGAACCCAGCAAAGCGTCGTCTCCGCCAGATCACCATCGAGAATGCAGCCGAAGCAGAGCGCACATTCTCAATGCTCATGGGTGATGACGTGCCACCACGCCGCAAGTTTATCGAAGAAAACGCTCATTACGCAAAGATTGACGCATAGGATGGACAAATCTAAACTCAAGATATTCATACCTCTCGGCATTATCTTCCTGTTTCTGGTGGTTCTGATGCCGAGAAACTCCAAGTTCCCGTATGAATATAGAAAAGGCAGAGAGTGGAAATATGAAACGCTCTTTGCCCAGTTTGATTTTCCTATCTACAAGACAGAAGAGCAGCTAAGGCTTGAGCGTAGCAGCAGCTCCGGTCAACTCATCCCTTATTACAAGTTTTCAGAAGAGATTGTTGCCAGAAATATCAGAGCAGCAGAAAATCTCAAGCTTGGCAGTTTGAAGTCTCAGGTGATCTCTGAACTGAAATCCATATATAACAAAGGAGTTCTTCCGGATGATTCCAAGAGACTTAAAAACGAGGATGAGATCGGAATCATCTATATCCAGAGAGATAAAAGAGCCTCGAAATATCCTATAAATGAGGTATATAGGCTCTCTGCTGCTCAAGAGCATCTGCTGGCAAGTCTAAGTGCAAAGACCAGTATCAATGTGGACTCTTTGTTGAGGGTACACGATGTATATAACCTTCTTGCCCCCAATCTTGTCTATGACGAGCAGACTACAAAGCTCGTGAGGGCGGAGTCCGAGCAGGCTGTATCTCCGACTTCAGGCTATGTCACCACCGGAAAGATCATTGTTTCCAAGGGTGAGCTTGTGACAGAGGAGATTGAGCAGATCCTCGACTCATACAAGAGGGAGACAGAAGCCAATGTCGGCTATATCGGGACTCCGTTTGCGATGATACTGGGCAATATACTCATCGCTGCAGCGATTGTGGTACTGCTCTATTTTGTGATTTTCTTTAGCTGCAGACGCATCTTCAAGGATACCAGATATAACTATGTGCTTCTGGTATTTTTCATGACTTCAGTAGGAGCCTTGCTCGCTTCAAGGGTGGGGGATGAGTTCCTTTATATGGTGCCGTTTACCCTGCCTGCTGTGATGCTTCAGGCGTTTATGAAGCCTCGCGAGATCGCTCCGGTCTATATCATCTCATTGCTGCCGCTGCTGATTTTTGCTCATGACGGTCCTGCTCTCTTTGTGATGTTCCTCCTTGCGGGCATAGTGGGCATGTCGATCTTTAAATATTTCCAGAGAGGCTGGATGCAGTTTGTGTCTGCATTGATCACTTTTGCTATCCTTGCGCTGCTCTACATCGGCTTCTCGGCTGCGGATATAGTTGCCGGAGACATGTGGCAAAATATCATCAGGCTCTTGATCGGCTCGCTTCTGACTGTGGCAGGATATCCGCTTGTATACCTCTTTGAGAGAGTCTTCAACCTTGTGTCCAACCAGAGGCTTCAGGAGCTTTGCAATACCTCCAACCAGCTGGTCCGTCAGCTTGAGCAGAAGGCTCCCGGCACTTTCCAGCACTCCCTTCAGGTGATGAATATGGCCGATGCGGTGGCAAGGGCGATCGATGAAAATCCTGACTTGCTGCGTGCTGCGGCATTGTATCACGATATCGGCAAGGTTAACAACCCTATGTGCTTTGTGGAAAACGAGTTTTCTTTGGGACAGGATGAGCACAAATATCATTCGGAACTCTCTCCTCTGCAGAGTGCACACGATATCATTAGGCATGTCGAGGATGGTGTCCTTATCGCCAAGAAACATCGTCTGCCACAGCTGATTATAGATTTTATCACCACTCACCACGGAACCACAACAGTGAGGTATTTCTATGATAAGTTCCTCAAGGAAGGTGGCGATCCTGAGAGGATCGATGAGTTTAGATATACAGGCAGAAAGCCTAAGAGCAAGTCGCAGATCATCCTGATGCTTTGTGACAGCATAGAAGCAGCTTCAAGGACTCTCAAGGGCAATAATGATCCGGAGACATATTCTCGTTTTGTCGAGAGCATTGTGGCCGGCAAGATGCAGGAAGGTCAGTTTGATGACGCTGAGATTTCAATCAGCGAGCTCAATATAGTCAAAGAGACGCTGAAGCAATATATCGCTCAGCTCAACCATGAGCGCATCGCATATCCGAAATCAAAATTAAATAAAGGATAATTATGAAAGTTTTACAGAACAAAATTGATGATCTTAACCTTGAGCTCACAGTAGAGCTTGAGGCTGCTGATTATGCAGAGATCGTGAGAAAGAAACTCGCTGACTGCCGCCGCAAGGCAGATTTCAAGGGCTTCCGCAAGGGTAATGTGCCAGCTTCAATGATCAAG
>CALEJC010000240.1 GCA_937898205.1 uncultured Bacteroidales bacterium | reverse complement strand
GGAGAAGACCCGCTGTTTATTGCGCGCCGCCTGTGCATCCTCGCTGCCGAGGATATCGGCCTTGCCAACCCAAATGCGCTGCTGCTCGCCAACGCCACATTTCAGATTGTCCACACCATCGGCATGCCTGAAGCCCGCATTCCGCTTAGCGAATGTGCCATCTATCTCGCATCTTCGCCGAAGAGCAATTCTGCCTATCTGGCTGTAGATGCTGCACTTGCGACAGCAAAGCAGACCAGAAGCGCTGCAGTGCCGCTGCATTTGCGCAATGCGCCGACAGCGTTGATGAGCGATCTCGGCTATAGCGACGGTTACAGGTATGCACATGATTATCCCGGTCACTTTGTGGATCTGGAATTTATGCCGACAGAGCTCAAGGGACAGGTGTTCTACCAGCCGCAGAGCAATCGGCACGAAGACACGCTTGCTGCCTATCTGCGCAGTTGCTGGCCGAAATACTACACAAAGAAATAAAAAAATACCGGGCTATCTGCTCGGTATTTTAAGTTTCTGACCTGGACGTATATTGTTGGACTTCAGTCCGTTGGCTTGTTTTATGTTTTCTGCGCTCACTCCCGGATACTTCTTTGCGATGGTATAAAGTGAGTCGCCGCTCTTAACTGTGTAATATCCACTTCCGCTGCCGGAACTGCTGCCTGAGCTTGCAGTGCCGGAGTTGCTTGAGCTCGAGCTTGAGGCTGCCGCCGCACTTGGTGATGCTCCATAAATATAGAGGATCTGCCCTACCCTGATTGAGCTTGATCTAAGGTTATTCCACCTCTTGAGCTGAGTGACGCTGACTCTATATTTCTGAGCAATCTTGCCCAGGTAGTCTCCGCTTCTGACTCTGTAGGCGATGCGGCCAGGGTTCTTGCCGGCATTCTGCACATCCTTAACGACTTTCTCGCTAAACAAAGAATCTGCTTTGTGCTTATAAAGAGTGTCGCGAGGTACATCCACAAAAGCGTTGGTCCAATTGTATGGAAGCTTCAGGACATATTCATGATTTGCACCCGGGATGATGTCGTGCAGGTATTGTGGATTGAGGTTTTTAAGGTCCTCCATCGGCACTCCGACAAGCTCATGTATCTGCTTGAAATGCAGGTTCTTATTGATCATGAAGGTGTCAGTCTGGACCGGCATGCCCACTTCCTGATACTCAAGACCATATTCCTTATAATAGGTCATTGCATACATTGCTCCGACAAATGCCGGAACATAGCCTCTGGTCTCGCGTGGAAGGAACGGATAGATGCTCCAGAAGTCTCTGCTGCCACCAGCCCTGCGGATTGCTTTAGAG
>CALEJC010000239.1 GCA_937898205.1 uncultured Bacteroidales bacterium | reverse complement strand
GTGGTCCACAGTGACGCAGAACGGAGTTCCTATGGCGTCCTGACGGCGATATCTCTTTCCGATGGAATCCTTCTCGTCATACTGGCAGTTGAAATCGAACTTGAGAGAGTCCATGATCTCTCTTGCAAGCTCAGGAAGACCGTCCTTCTTGATAAGTGGGAGAACAGCCACCTTGACTGGAGCAAGCGGAGCAGGGATACTGAGCACAACGCGGCTCTCTCCGTTCTCAAGCTGTTCCTCCTTATATGAGTTAGAAAGAACTGCAAGGAACATACGGTCAACTCCGATTGAAGTCTCGACTACGTATGGAACATAGTTTTCTCCTAGTTCAGGATCGAAATACTGGATCTTCTTTCCAGAGAACTTCTGGTGGTTTCCAAGGTCGAAATCTGTACGTGAGTGGATTCCCTCAAGTTCCTTGAAGCCGAACGGGAAGCGGAATTCAATGTCTGTAGCTGCATTTGCATAGTGGGCAAGCTTGTCGTGATCGTGGAAACGATAGTTCTCATCACCCATACCAAGAGCCTTGTGCCAGGCCATGCGGTTTTCCTTCCACTTTGCAAACCAATCAAGCTCGGTGCCCGGCTTGATAAAGAACTGCATCTCCATCTGCTCAAACTCTCTCATGCGGAAAATAAACTGACGGGCAACGATCTCGTTACGGAAAGCCTTACCGATCTGAGCGATACCAAACGGAATCTTCATGCGGCCTGTCTTCTGCACATTGAGATAGTTTACAAAGATACCCTGAGCTGTCTCAGGACGAAGATAAATCACGTTTGAACCCTCAGTTACGCTACCCATCTGAGTGCTGAACATGAGGTTGAATTGACGCACCTCAGTCCAGTTCTTGGTTCCTGAAATCGGGCAGGCGATTTCACAGTCGATGATGATCTGACGGAGAGCATCAAGGTCGTTGGCGTTGAGCGCTGCGGCCATCCTACCTCTGACTTCATCAATCTTCTTCTGGTTTCTGAGCACGTTAGGATTGGTTGCTTTAAACAGATCTTCGTTGAAAGCTTCACCAAACTTTTTCTTACCCTTCTCTACGTCCTTCTCGATCTTTTCTTCGAGTTTGCCGATATAATCCTCGATAAGGACATCTGCGCGATATCTCTTCTTAGAATCCTTATTGTCAATCAGCGGGTCGTTGAAAGCTCCCACATGACCGGAAGCTTCCCAGGTGCGAGGATGCATAAAGATAGCTGCATCGATGCCGACAATGTTTTCGTTGAGTCTTGTCATCGCATCCCACCAATATTTCTTGATGTTGTTTTTGAGCTCGGAGCCAAGCTGACCATAGTCATAAACAGCACCGAGACCATCATAAATCTCACTTGAAGGGAAAATAAAACCATATTCCTTGCAATGAGATACCAAAATCTTGAAGAGTTCTTCCTGTGTCATATCTTTAAGTATTTATCTTCTTATTAAAATCCAGCAAATTTAAGCATTTTATTATAAACTCACGATTTTTCATCTGTGGATGTGGAATTGTAAGATCCTGCGTTGAAATAGTTTCCTCTCCATAGAGAAGTATGTCTATATCCATGGTTCTATTGTGATAGATCCGAGCTCCTGAAGCGTCATATTCAGGAGCATCACAACGCCCCAGCTCTCTTTCTATTTTTTTACAGATTTTCAGAAGATCCTCCGGTTTTATATCAGAATCATATATCACCACACAATTAAGAAAATCATTGCCGGAGAAGCCCCATGACTCGGTCTCTATGATTGGAGAGAGTCTTTCATACTGAGTATCAAGCTCCTTATTTAAAAGCTCGAGCGCTCGGGAAATATTCCGGGCACGATCTCCTAGATTAGAACCTAGAGATAAATAGATCTTTTTAGACTCCATCCCTAAAAATCCGGATCCATGCCAAGAGCGATGCGCGCCTCATCAGACAGAAGGCTCTGATCCCATACAGGCTCAAAAACTATTTCTATCTCACAACTTTTGATGCCTGGAGTATCCTCTACCGCCTTTTTGGCTTCCGCAATCACCTGATCTGCCATCGGACAGGTAGGGGCAGTAAACGTCATCTTGATATAGACCTCGTGAGACTTATTGATATTGAGTTCGTAGATAAGTCCGAGATCATAAATATTTACCGGGATTTCCGGATCGTATACCTGCTTCAATGCAAGTACAACATCCTCATACAAGGGTGTGAGTTCCTTTACATCTTGAGGTGTCAGAATATCTGAATTTTTCATAATAATCTACACTACTGAATATTGTTTTGGGCTATCTTCTTTATCGTATCAATCATGGATACGAGACCATTGGCTCTGGTCGGAGAGAGATTTTCTTTGAGCCCAAGTGCGTCAATAAAAGAAAAATCATCTGCATTGATTTCCTCTGCACTACGACCGGAATAAACTGAAATAAGAAGAGAAATTATACCTTTTGTGATGATTGCATCAGAATCCGCGTTGAATACAATCTTTCCGTCTTCATTGCGTGCGTCAAGCCACACTCTGGATTGACATCCTTTTATCAACCTGTCATCGGTTTTCAATTCTTCAGAAAACGGCTCAAGGTTTTTTCCCAACTCAATCAAATATTCATACTTATCAAGCCACTCGTCAAACATTGAAAACTCATCAATGATGCCGGCTTGTACTTCTTTCAATGAAACACTCATTACTTCAACATATTAATTGCTTTCTTGAGAGAAGCCACAAAAAACTCGGCTTCCTCAATAGTATTATAAGGAGCAAAAGATGCTCTCAACATGCCTGTAACCCCAAATCTATCCATCAAAGGTTCGGCGCACATCTGACCTGATCTGACAGCAATTCCCATTTTATCAAGGATCAGAGCCAGGTCCTCGTGATGGATTTGTTCCACGGAGAACGAAAACAGTGCTATCTTTTTATTCAGGTCTTCAGGAAGTCCGTAAATCCTTAATCCTTCGATCTCAGATAGAGCTTTTGACAAATACTCTACTATCTTATATTCTTGATTTTCAAACTCTTGAGCTCTCATTTGCTGAGCAATTTCAAGTGCCGGTCTAAAAGTAGGCACTGACGCAAAATTTTGAGTTCCGGCTTCAAATTTCAGTGGAAGCGGAGCATAAGTAGTGCCTGTCCACCTGACATTTCCCACCATTTCTCCTCCTCCCATGTATGGAGGCATCTGATCCAGCAGTTCCTTCTTTCCATAAAGCACACCTGTCCCGGGAGCCGCATAGATCTTATGTCCTGAAAAAGCATAGAAATCACAATCAAGTTCCTGCACGTCTACCCTTGTGTGAACTATGCCTTGCGCACCATCTATCAAAACTCTACAACCCTTTGAATGACAAATATTTATAATATCTTTTACAGGGTTGATTATTCCAAGAACATTGGAAATATGAGCGACAGACAGAAGCTTTGTTTTATCAGTGATCAACTCATTAAGGACATCAATATCCAGACTTCCATCATCCTTGATCGGGATTACTTTCAAAACAGCCTTCTTGCGCTGACACATCAATTGCCATGGGACAATATTAGAATGATGCTCTGCCTCAGAAACTACGATTTCGTCTCCTTCATTGACAAAGGCCTCGCCAAATGTAAAAGCAAGCAAATTGATGGAAGCCGTCGTACCGGAAGTGAATACAATCTCTTCTCTTGAGCGAGCATTGATAAATGCAGAAACCGCATCGCGCGCGGATTCGTATTCCTGCGTAGCAACCGATGCGGCATAGTGCACTGCACGGTGAATATTTGCATTATGCTTTTGAGAAATATCTGTCCATTTCTGAACTACAGATTGCGGACGCAGAGCAGTCGCCGCATTGTCTAAATAGACAAGAGGCTTGGAATAAACCAGCTCGGAAAGCTGAGGAAATTGCTGTCTTAACTCTGATATCTGCATACTATCCGATAAAGTGCACAAATTTAACATTTTTTATATACTTTTGTTTGATTAAAATACTAAAACGATGATAGAATACATCTCTGGAAAAATTATGGATCTCAGCCCTACTTACCTTGTAATTGACAACCAAGGTATAGGCTACTATGCAGAAATCTCTTTACAGACATTTGATGCATTGGATGGAAAAAAGGAAGCTTTGGTCTATATACAGAAACAGATAAACCAGCGTGACGGTATTGAGGTGGATTATGCTTTTGCAAGCAAAGAGGAAAGAGAGTTGTTTAGAAGCATAACCAGTGTATCCGGGATGGGAGCGTCAACAGCCAGGATGATTTTATCTACTCTCTCCCCTGCCGAACTCAGAGAAGCCATCGTTTCTGAAGACGTCAACAGGCTAAAATCAATTAAAGGCATCGGATTAAAAAGTGCACAGCGACTTGTGCTCGAGCTCCAGGATAAATTGGATAAAACAGAGGGAGAAATCACCGGTACTATCTTCAAGAAAGAAGAAAATAACTATGCTCAGGAAGCTGCATCAGCGCTTCTCAATCTTGGATTTACCAAGCCAAATATCAATAAAGCCATACAAACCATCTTGAAGAATAATCCTTCAGCAAGAGTTGAAGATATAATTAAAGCAGCCCTGAAAATGCTCTAGGGCTGCTTTTTTTATCTACCAAAATAGACAAGCAAAACTGAAATATCTGCCGGTGAAACACCTGAGATTCTAGAAGCTTGCGCTATCGTGTGAGGTTTATATTTTTTAAATTTCTGCCTACACTCTATCGTCAGACCGGATACTTTATCAAAATCAAAATTGTCCGGGATCTTTAGATCCTCAAGCCTTCGGATTTTTTCAGCATTTGCAATTTCCCTGTCTATATAGCCCTTATATCTTATAGAAATTTCCACACTTTCTATTACATCTTTAGAATACGTTCCACGTGGAACGATATTTAATAAATCTTCAAGATTTAACTCGGGTCTTACAGCGAGTTCGGCTATCTTTTTTGACTCTGTGAGTATAGATGATCCTCTGCTTTCTAAATATTCATTTACTTTTTTAGCTGTTATCAACTTGGTATAGCAATAATCTTTCAACTGCTCTATCTGCTTGTACTTTTCAACCATCTGAGCATATCTTTCTTCACTTGCCAAACCCACCTTATATGAAGCTTCAGTGAGTCTGTAGTCAGCATTATCCTGTCTTAAAAGGATACGATATTCAGCTCTTGAGGTAAACATTCTATATGGCTCATCGACACCTTTTGTGATGAGATCATCGATCAAAACACCTATATATGACTGATCTCTTCTAAGTATAAACGCTTCTTTTTCTCTTATCTTCAGATGTGCATTTATACCGGCAATAATTCCCTGGGCAGCCGCTTCTTCATATCCTGTTGTGCCATTTACCTGGCCTGCCAGGTAAAGATTCTCTACTACTCTGGATTCCATTGTAGGATTGAGCTGGGTAGGATCAAAGTAATCATATTCGACTGCATATGCCGGCCTATATATCTTAGCATTTTCCAACCCCTCTATAGAGTGCAATGCATCGAGCTGCACTTGTAGTGGGAGTGACGAAGAAAAACCTTGCAGATAATATTCGTTGGTACTCCTACCCTCCGGTTCCAGAAACAACTGATGTGCGTTGTTGTCAGGAAATACTCTAAGTTTATCTTCTATGCTTGGACAATATCTTGGTCCTATACCACTGATAACTCCGGTAAATAATGGAGACTGATCAAAACCAGAACGAAGTATATCATGAACCTTCTGATTGGTATGAAGGATATAGCAAGGCATCTGATCTTCTCCTTTCTGGATAGAAGACTTGATTGGAAGGTAAGAAAATCTTTCAGGATTTTCGTCTCCATATTGCTTCGGCAAAGACTCTACATCCACTGAAGAAATATCGATTCTTGGTGGAGTGCCTGTTTTCATCCTTCCACAATTGATTCCTCTTTCTTTGAGCTGTTCTGTCAACCCATAAGATGACAACTCCCCTAACCTACCTCCTTCTATCTGATTAAGACCTATGAATAATTTTCCTGCCAGGAAGGTTCCGGCAGTCAAAATAACGGCTTGAGATTTAAAAATTGCCCCTGTGATTGTACTTACTCCGCAGATTTTTGAATTCTCAAAGAGAAAAGAATTGACAGAATCGGCGTAAATATCTAATTTACAATGTGTTTCAAGGATTTGCCTCCAATACGCTGAAAATTGGGTTTTATCACACTGTGCACGAGGACTCCACATCGCCGGACCCTTGGATTTATTGAGCATCCTGAACTGCAGAGTGGTAGCATCTGTTACTAGTCCCGTATACCCTCCAAGTGCATCTATCTCCCTGACAATCTGTCCTTTAGCAATTCCGCCAATAGCCGGATTGCATGACATTTTTGCAAAGGAAAGTATATCCATACTGATCAAAAGTACAGAAGAACCCATATTTGCAGCTGCCATGGCGGCCTCGCAACCTGCATGACCTCCTCCAACTACTATTATATCGTAACTATTATTCATAAAAATTTTTAATAATAGAAATATAATGATCTTCTTTGGCTCTCATTATCTTGATATCTTCATCACAATGGTCATCATATTTCAGCAGATGAAGGACACCATGTGCGATCACCCTATCTAACTCTGTCTGGAAATCCACTCCAAAATGCTTGGCATTATCTCGCACACTATCTATGCTGATAAAGAGATCTCCGGAAATATAGTTACCTTCTGAATAATCAAAAGTTATAATATCAGTATAATAGTCGTGTGCTAAAAATTTCTGATTGATATCGAGAAGATAGTCATCAGAACAAAAAATAATATTTAAATCTTTTAATAATTTTGACTCTGACGAAGCTATATGCTTTATCCACCTATTGTATACTCTGCGATTTTTAAAAGAAAATCTAATATCCTCAGTAAAATATCTGGTCATATCTTGAATTTTGGGACAAATCTACAACTATTAAATCAAATTATTGGAATTGAAAATAAATATTTCTAACTTTGAAGGCCAATTGAAAATTAAAGTTAACAAATATGGAAGTTAAAAAATCACCTAATGCCGATCTGAAAAACAGGAAACTTCTTTTCATAGAGATTGGTTTCGTCGTTTCTCTTCTTATCGTCCTCTTTGCATTTGAGTGGACTACAAAGGAGAAAAAGGAGTCAGTTATGCAAGCTGAGAGTACTGAAATTATCGAGGAAGAGATCATCCCTATCACTCAGGATACCCCTCCACCTCCACCAGAGACTCCTCAGATGCCGGTTATGTCTGACCTCATCGAGATCGTCGACGATGACATCGTTGTAGAAAACGACATCATCAACCTCGAAGACGATGCAAACCTTGGTGTTGAGATTATCGACTACGTAGAGCAGGTAGAAGAAGAAGTTGTTGAAGAGGAGACTATTCCATTTATGTTTGTGGAAGAAAAGCCTAAGTTCAACGGTGGTGATGCCAATGAGTTCTCTAAGTGGGTAGGTAAAAACCTTGTTTACCCTGAGATTGCAAAGGAAAATGGTGTATCTGGCCGTGTAATGCTTCAGTTTACTATCAACCCTGACGGTTCACTTTCAAACATTATCGTTCTTCGTGGTGTTGATGAGTCACTTGACAAAGAGGCTGTACGTGTAGTTTCTCAGTCACCTAAGTGGACTCCAGGTCGTCAGAGAGACCGCGCCGTTAAGGTATCATATACCTTCCCTGTTATCTTCCAGTTGAGATAAAATTAATAACACTATATTAAAAAGGCCGTCCTATAATCCGGATGGCCTTTTTTTGAGTTAATATTTAGTATATGGATATAAGAGAAGAAAGAGCTGTATTTGTCGGAATTATCAAGCAAGGAGAAGAAGAAAGAAAGATACAAGAGTATCTTGATGAACTCGAATTTCTTGCTGAAACTGCGGGTGCAGTAGGAGACAGGAAATTTATCCAAAAGGTAGATAAACCGGAAAAAGCTACCTACATCAGAAGTGGAAAACTTCAGGAAATAGCTGCATATTGCGAAGAAAACGCCATCAAATATGTCATCTTTGATGATGAATTGACTGGCATGCAACAGCGTAATATTGAGAAAGTTATAAAAACTTCAGTCGTTATTGACAGAACCAGTCTAATCCTTGAAATATTTTCTCAGAGAGCAAAGACTGCCTATGCAAAAATGCAGGTAGAACTTGCTCAATATAACTACATGCTGCCTCGACTTGCCGGTATGTGGACTCACCTTGAAAGACAAAGAGGCGGTGTCGGCATGAGAGGAGGTATGGGTGAAACCCAGATCGAGATAGACAGGCGCATCGTAAGAGAAAGGATTGCAAGACTCAAAGAGCAGCTTAAAAAGGTAGATAAACAGATGGCCACCCAAAGAGGAAACAGAAGCGGACTCGTGAGGATTTCTCTGGTAGGATATACAAATGTGGGCAAGTCTACCCTTATGAATATTTTGGCAAAAAGTGACGTCTTTGCAGAAAATAAACTATTTGCCACACTTGATACTACAGTTAGAAAGGTCGTAATCGGCAATGTACCGTTTCTATTAAGCGATACAGTAGGATTTATCAGAAAACTCCCTACACAGCTCATAGAGGCCTTTAAAAGCACCTTAGATGAGGTGAGAGAAGCAGATATCCTCATGCATGTTGTAGATGTATCACATCCTGACTATCAGGAACAGATGGAAGTGGTAGAAAATACTCTCAAGGACATATCTGCTGAAGATAAACCTATCTTTGTAGTATTCAATAAGATAGATAACTATATCCACGAGGACTATGATGAGTTTTCTCTGGAACCTAAAACAGAAAAGAACTACACTCTTGAGGAAGTAAAATATCGCTGGATCAACGAAAAGAAGATCCCTTGTATTTTCATCTCAGCACTCAATAAAGTAGGCATTGATAAACTCAGAGATGACATCTATAAGATGGTAGCTGAAATACATGCAGGAAGATATCCATTTAACAATTTCCTCTGGTAAAATAAAATAGGGTGACTTTAAAAGCCACCCTATTTTATTTATAATCAGACTATTAGTCAGAGAACTTAGCCTTAAGGAACTCTCTGTTAAGTCTGGCAATGTGAGAGACTGTGATACCCTTAGGACACTCAAGCTCACAAGCACGAGTGTTGGTACAGTTACCAAATCCGAGTTCATCCATCTTTGCAACCATTGCCTTTGCACGCTTGGCAGCCTCAGGGCGACCCTGTGGAAGGAGAGCAAGCGAGCTGACTCTAGCAGCAACAAAGAGCATAGCAGAACCATTCTTACAAGTTGCGACACAAGCGCCACAACCTACGCAAGCAGCTGCATCCATACTCTCTTCTGCATTCTCATGAGAGATGAGGATATTGTTTGCATCCTGAGCAGAACCGGTGCGCACTGAAATGAAACCACCGGCCTGAAGGATCTTGTCAAATGCTGTTCTATCAACAACAAGGTCCTTGATTACAGGGAATGCTGCACTTCTCCAAGGCTCAACCGTAATAGTTGCACCATCCTTAAAGTGTCTCATAAAGAGCTGACATGTAGTCACATGATCATCCGGACCGTGTGCACGTCCATCGATATAGAGTGAACAAGCACCACAGATACCCTCACGGCAATCGTGATCAAATGATACAGGACCACTGCTCTGACAACCTCTCTCAACTGCAACCGGATCACAACCCTCTCTGATCAACTGCTCGTTGAGAATATCAAGCATTTCGAGGAAAGAAGCATCTTCTTCAATACCGGAAATATGATAAGTCTCGAAATGACCTTTTGCTTTGGCGTTCTTCTGACGCCATATTTTCAAATTAAATTCCATTTCTTTTACTCTTTGTAATTTCTTGTAGCGACCTTAATAAACTCATACTGAAGTGGTTCCTTATGGAGCTCAGGCTCTACGCCCTCTCCCTTGTATTCCCAAGCAGCCACATACATGTAGTTCTTATCATCACGTTTTGCCTCACCTTCTTCAGTCTGGCTTTCCACTCTGAAGTGTCCACCACAAGACTCATTTCTATTGAGAGCGTCACGTGCCATAAGTTCACCAATTTCAAAGAAATCTTCAAGTCTGAGAGCCTTCTCAAGCTCCTGGTTGAACTCATATTTGTCACCTGGAACATTTACGTTGGCATAGAAGTCCTTCTTGAGCTCAGCAATTGCCTTAAGAGCATCCTTAAGACCCTGCTCATCACGAGCCATACCTACATTGTCCCACATAATATTACCAAGTTTCTTATGGATAGAGTCCACAGTCTTAGTTCCCTTGATAGCAAAGAGTCTATCGATACGAGCCTCAACAGCCTTTTCAGCCTCGATGAATTCCTTAGTATTTACATCAGTCTTAGGCTCAGCAAACTTCTTTGATAGATAGTCACCGATAGTGATAGGAAGGATAAAATAACCATCTGCAAGACCCTGCATAAGAGCAGAAGCACCAAGACGGTTTCCACCATGATCTGAGAAGTTGGCCTCACCGATAGCATAAAGACCTGGAATAGTGGTCTGAAGATCGTAATCCACCCAAATACCACCCATAGTATAGTGGATAGCAGGATAAATCATCATTGGCTCTTCCCATGGAGAAGTAGCTGTGATCTTCTCATACATCTCAAAGAGGTTACCATATCTCTCAGCAACTCTCTTGTGTCCAAGACGATTGATAGCATCAGCAAAATCAAGGAATACAGCTTTTCCGGTCTCATTTACACCAAAACCGGCGTCGCATCTCTCCTTTGCAGCTCTTGAAGCCACGTCACGAGGCACGAGGTTACCAAATGCAGGATATCTGCGCTCGAGATAGTAATCTCTATCTTCCTCAGCGATCTGAGAAGGCTTGATTTCCTTCTTGCGAAGTTTCTCAACATCCTCAAGTTTCTTAGGTACCCAGATACGACCATCATTTCTAAGAGACTCACTCATAAGAGTCAGCTTGCACTGCTGATCTCCGTGTACAGGGATACAAGTTGGGTGGATCTGAGCGAAGCAAGGATTTGCAAAATAAGCACCCTTCTTATAGCACTGAAGAGCAGCAGAACCGTTGCTGTTCATCGCATTGGTAGAAAGGAAATAAGCATTACCATAACCACCGGTTGCAATAACCACGGCGTGAGCACCAAATCTCTCGATCTGACCTGTCACGAGGTTACGTGCGATGATACCCTTAGCTTGTCCGTTAACGATAACGAGATCAAGCATTTCATGACGAGGATATGATTTTACTGTACCGGCTGCAATCTCCTTATTAAGAGAAGCATAAGCGCCAAGAAGAAGCTGCTGTCCGGTTTGTCCTCTAGCATAGAAAGTACGGCTTACCTGCACACCACCAAACGAACGG
>CALEJC010000238.1 GCA_937898205.1 uncultured Bacteroidales bacterium | reverse complement strand
AAGACATAGGATTTTTGAAGAAGATCTGCGTCTGACTCTCTGCAGAAATCCGACTCGATGCCCAGAGGGCCCACCACATCTGCAAAAGACTCACCTTCTTCAAACGAGATAATCTCAGCACTCGAAGTGCCGATGCTCTGTGTTACGATCGTAACACTCCCCTCCTGCTTGTCATAGTCACTGATGGTGAGTGGGATGCGCTCCCCCTTCTCGTCTGCTCTGACCATCAGGAACTGACCCGGTTTGGCAGCAGCTGCAAGCATAGGCGCAGCCACTCTCATGCGACAGATTGTCGGGGTCAGCATCTGTTTAGATATAATTTCATACATAACTTTCAAAGTTACGCATTTTTCCTGAAGATTTGTTTCTTATATAAACAAAATCGCCCCACCGGGTTTCCGGCGGGGCGAAATCTATCATAAGCGTCTATTTACTAAGATTTTACCTTAGTTACTTAGACTAATAAAGCTCGTTCTGAGTCCACTTGGTGAGCTGGAGCTGGTCGTATGGTACACCGAAGAGAACAGGAGCATTCTTGCCGGTCCACTTCCATGTGAGAGCTGTACCGTTTGTTGAAGAAGCCTCAGTCACTACCATACCGTTGTTGCTGGCCTGGATAACAGGAGCAAGACCCGGAACTCTGTGTGCATAGTGAGCCTCCATAACAGGAGTGATGCGGCCTGTGCGCACGAGATCAAACCAGCGGTGACCCTCGAAGTGAAGCTCAAGGAAGCGCTCGTTCTCGATTGCGAGACGGACATCAGCCTGGCTAGAGGCTGTTGTCTTGGCCACACCTGCACGGTTGCGCACCTCATCAAGGTACTTCACGGCATCACTTGTTGAGCTGCCCTCATTGAGAGCTTCAGCATACATGAGAAGCACATCAGCATAACGATAAACGATGTTATCGCAGCTTGAACGGCTCTGGCCGAGAGACTCATTTTCCTGATCGAAGTACTTGAGTGAAGTTGGGAAGCAAGCAAAATCAGCACCGTCGATTGTTACCACGTCTACCTCGTCTGTAGCGATTGAAGTAGCCTGCTGATCATAGATACCTGCATAAACCATCTCAAGTCTCTTATCCTTAGGATCCTCTCTAAGAGCGTTCCAAAGCTCCCATGTCATGAGGAGGATGCTGTTGCCGTTGGAGATATTGATATTTGACTTAGTACCGTCGGCATATACTCTGGCTGGCTGGTCAGCTGGAACGATGTTAGGGATACAGTTGGTCATCAAACCGTTTGAAACCACTGTTGCACCGTTGTTGAACTGAGCTGCAAGGATAATCTCTTTTCCGTTTGGATTGAGAGAGTTATAGATCTGTGAGATCTCCTTCTCAAGACCGAGCTTAGCTGGGT
This sequence comes from uncultured Bacteroidales bacterium, assembly GCA_937898205.1. Taxonomy (GTDB): domain Bacteria; phylum Bacteroidota; class Bacteroidia; order Bacteroidales; family UBA932; genus Cryptobacteroides. The sequence continues at coordinate 917 of CALEJC010000238.1, read as the reverse complement.
TGGCAGTTGCATAATCAACAACATTCTTGAGAGTTGAAGCTGCTGAAGAGTAGTTCTTCTGAGTGAGGTATACATCACCAAGCATAGTCTGAGCGGCGATCTTAGTCACACGTCCTGCCTCAGTTGCATCAGTATACTCTGAAGGAAGATCAGCAATAGCCTGATTGAGGTCGCTGACGATCTGAGTGTAGATCTTGTCTACAGCCTCTCTATCATATTTGTAGAGATCCTGATAGTTGCTGATAACTGAAGTCACGAGCGGTGCAGGACCAAAGAAACGCACGAGGTTGAAGTATGCGTAGGCTCTGAAGAAAAGGGCCTCACCACGATACTGAGCCTTGTTCTTATCAGAAACATTATCAAGACGCTCAAGGACAGTATTACAACGGTTGATCATATAGTAGCTGTTGCTCCAGATACCGCTTGTAATGCCGAGTGTAGAGTCCCAAGAGCTCTCATTGAGAGCGATATGGTCGCCTGAGTTGTTTCGCTTATTATCGTAGGCCTCGTCAGTCGCAAGGCTGTTTACGAGGATGACGCTACCAGAAATGTTTCTGAAGTAGTAGTATGCATCATACAATATGTTCTCCACCTCAGTGTCTTCTTTACCGTAGGTCTCCATCTGCATAGAGTCTGTAGGATATCTGTCAAAGAAGCTATCGCTACAAGAGGTTGCAAAGAGTGCAGAGACTCCCAATAGTAATACTAATTTATTAAATGTTTTCATATAACCTGCGCTTTTAGAAGTTGATGTTGACACCAAGAGTCATAACGCGTGCAATAGGATATCCACCGAAGTCTACACCATTGTTGATTGCTGAGTTGCCTTGGTAGTTGGCCTCAACTGAGTAACCAGGATAGTTCTGGAATGTCCATGCGTTCTGGAGGTTTGCACTTACTCTCACACCTGCAAGGCC
>CALEJC010000237.1 GCA_937898205.1 uncultured Bacteroidales bacterium | reverse complement strand
CTGGCGTTGCAGTATTCGTAGAACTTCCTGAGGAATGTAGGGTTCTCGTGATTGTTGGCGTTGTGATAGATGTGCTTGATGGCATCAAGGCGGAAGCCGTCAATCCCGAGGCCAATCCATTTGTCTGCTGCAGTGCAGATGGCCTTGAATGCTTCTGAGTTCTCGCAAGTCTCGACGCTGCCATAATTGAGGTCGGCAAAATATGATGTCCAGAAATGCGAATGATACATGGTGTAGCTCATGCCAGGGAGAAGAATATCCTGGCTGTCTGTGTTTGAGAGCGTGAGAGGCTTGCCCCACTCAAGCTGGTTGGCGCCTGTCGGTGCGCCGTATTTGTGGCTGTCCCACTGTGTTTTGCTGGTCCTCACAAGGACTCCCCAAGTGCTGCTGATTTCTGCACTGAGGGTGCAGTCTGCTCCGGATCTGTAGAATTCGGCCATCTCTCCTTCTCCGTAGTAGAGGTAGATGCCGCTTGGGCTGCCGCTGTTGCTGATGGTCTCGGCCTTTTCTGCTTTGAGGGTGGCAGGCTTGCCGGATGAGTTGAGTGTGAGAGTAAATTTGATCTTCTGAGCGCTGGTTTCGCCGCTGACGGCTGGGAACCATTGTCCTGCGTCGTAGCCACTCGCGCCTTCGGTTGCGATCATAGGGATCTTCCCGGCTTTGATATCGGCCTGAGGATTATCTGAAAATATAAAATAGTCGCGGTATTTGCTGTCCGCGTTGGATTTCGCGTCAAGAAACCAAGGATGATCCTTGGAAGTGTGATTGATCACATAGTCAAGATAAATCTTGATGCCCTTGCTATGTGCTGAGTTGACAAGGGACTTGAAATCATCCTCTGTACCGAAATCAGGATCGATGCTTGTGTAGTCAAGCACATCATATCCGTGATATGAAGAGGATTTATGGATAGGGGAGAGCCAGAGAGCCTGTACTCCCAGGCTCTTGAGATAGTCGAGTTTGGACTCGATGCCTTTGAAGTCTCCACATCCATCTCCGTTGCTGTCGGCAAACGAATACACCAGCAACTGGTATGAGATGCCTGATTTGCCGTTTCTGGCGACCTCTGGAAGCTCAGTGTTGTTGCCACCATTATTGCCGCTATTGCCACTACCGCCATTGTTGTCCGGCTTGCTAAGACTTGGATCACAAGCAGTAAAGAAAGCAAGAGTAAAAACTAAGAGTAAGGATAGGAGTCTTTTCATGTTCTAAAAATAATAAAAAAAAGTGCGCCGACACCGATGCCGTGCCGGCGCACAAAATAATGAAATCTATTTGCTTGCTGAAACAGTTACTTTTTCAGCTTTGCTATCATATACGATGACGTACTTGCCGGAAGCGTTCTCAATGCCGAGATTCTTACCATCTTTAACTACGTCAGTTGCAGTGTCAAGAGTCACATTAAATGGCTCTGTCTCACCTGTAGCACCACGGTTGACTCCCCAGTCAAGGCCAAAACGGATCTTGAAACCACCCTCTACTGAGAATGGAGTACTTGTCCATACGCCGTCAGCCGGAGTCATGATGATGTCCTTATCCCAGTTGGCGCCGTTGACCTGACCGATCACTGACCAACCGAGGAAGTAAAGGAGTTCCTTTGCAGGATCATAAACCACTCTGTATGTGCCGTCCTCGGCAGCAGCGAGGTTCTTACCATTGTTGACAACAGCAATACTTGAGCCCATAGCTATAGATGTAGGATCTGCATCACCTGTAGCACCACGGTTCTCAGCCCAGTCGTTGTTGAAACGCACCTTGAAGCCCTTGCCAGCCTTGAGCTCTACAGCATCGCTGATCCAAAGACCGTCAGTCTGGGTCATATAGAAATCCTTGTTCCAGCTTGAATCGCCGATCTCACCGATGAGTGACCAGCAGTTCTGTGGAAGAGAGTTCTCCACAAGGATAGTCTCAGCCTCTGGATCGTAGGTGATGATGTATTTGCCTGTTGCAGGCACTGTGAGGTTCTTACCACCGGCAACAACCTTGAGAGCTGTGCCCACAGTTACCTCAAATGGCTCTACGTCACCCTCAGCACCGCGGTTTACGTCCCAACCGCTGTTCTGACGGATCTTGAAGCCCTTACCGGCCTCGAGGCTAAGCTCTTCGCTAACCCACTTGCCATCCTTAAGAGTCATGAAGCTATCGCCACCCCAACCATTGAAGTCGCCGATAACGCCCCATACAGTAGCGCTTGAAACTGTGATCTTGAGGTTGTTTGTATCAAGAACGAGCTGATAGAAACCGTCAGCAGGCACTGCGAGGTTCTTACCACCAGCAGCAGCGTCAAATGCTGTACCGTCAGTGATTACAAATGGCTCTACATCGCCGGCTGCACCATAGTTCTCAGCCCAGTCAGCGTCCTTGCGGAACTTAAATGCGTCAGTTGTTGCAAGAGTTGCATAGGCAGTCCATACGCCTGATGCCTCAGTCATAGCGATGTCTCCATCCCAATTGATGCCGGCAGAAGCGATAGAACCTGTCACACCCCAACCTGTAAATGGAGCTGGCTCCTCTGGCTCCGGCTCCTGGATTGCAGTGCCTGGCTCTTCCTGCTGATACATCTTGGCGTCAAATCTGATCTCCTTCTTGTTGAGGTCGAGATATACACGGTATGTACCTGCCTTAACAGCGATATTGCCACCGTTGACATCACACTTATCACCCCAGTTGAGGGCCCAGTCTGAGTCAGCACGGAACTTAAGTTCTGTGTCGGCAGTAAGCTCAAGGTCAGCGTAGAAGCGCACATAAGTGCGGTTGTACTGCATCTCTACATCGCCACCCCACTCGTTGAAGCCACCGATGATACCAACCTTATCGAAGCCGTTTACCTTTGTGAGGGTAAGAGATGACTTGTCAAAGCTGAACTGGTAGAATCTCTTGCTGTAGGCCTTGATGTCCTTAGAACCACCATCGTCGATGAGAGAGATAGAAGTCTGCTCAGGCTCTTCCTCCTGTGCCACTGAACCCCAGTTGCCGTGATCCCAATCAGGACCTCCTGTGAGCTTGAAGCCGTCAGCTGCCTTGTCCTCAAAGTCGATTACACCGGTATATGTCTTGCCGTCCTTGTTGTAGTTATAGAGATACTGGATCTTGGCATCGCCATGTCCCCAACCGCAATAATTACCGATTACATAGATAAATGGATATGTATCCTTATCCATTACGAGCATGTCATAAGGGATGAAAGTAGCTGAAACTACATTTGAAACAATCTTAGTGCTTGAGATTGCGTTGTTTGTGTTGTCAGCGATAAATGCGCTGAGTCTGAAATATACAGTAAACTCAGTGTCAGCAGCTCCACCAAAGTTGAGGATAGCGGAGTTGAGAGCCTTTGCCTCAATGCTGATTTTTCCATCTGCGATTGATGCAGAAAGCTTCTCAGCAGCAGCAAAATCCTCAGTTGTAGAAATCTGGAGCTCGTAGGCCTTAGCGCTGGTAAAACCAAAATCAGCATCGCCAAAAGTGGTAGTGATAGGTTCAGCTTCAGCGCTGAGGGTTGTGCCTGTCACTTCAGCAAGTGTAGGTGCAACAGCCTCCTCAGGATTGAACTGTACAAATGGCTCTTCTTTAACGCAGGATGTAGCAACCAGACCTGCAAGAGCGAGTATGCTTAAAATCTTTTTCATAATCATCTATTAATAGCCATCGTTCTGAACAAGGTTACCGTTGGCGTTGGTGTCACCGGCTGTGATAGGGAAGAGGTTGAATTTAGCATCAACTGCCTTACCTTCCTGTGCGCCACCCTTGAACTCCCAGAGGTAACTGTCGGTAGTGAACATATTAAATCTGATGAGGTCCTGACGGCGGAAGCCTTCAAGGTGAAGCTCACGAGCACGCTCATCAATGATGTTGTCAAGAGTAAGATCAATGCTGCCTACGCCTGCGCGAGCACGCACTGCATCAAGATATTTCTTGCCCTTAGTCATGTCTGCCTTACCACGAGCAGCACACTCTGCATACATAAGATATGCGTCTGCTGTGCGGAATACAGGATAGTCTGTATCTACGAAACCTGTTGACTGAGCTGCAGAACCATCGTGGTTAACGTTGGTGAACTTAGTTGATTTCCAACCATCTGACCAACCGTCAGACTCTCTTCTGATAGAAGAAATGTACTGAGGATACTCCTCGCCTTTATAGAAGAGGTTGCGCTTGTCGTTAGCCTCAAACTTGCTGGTGAATGCACCTGTGCAAGAGAATCCCTTCCAACCGCTTGAGATACCGATGTCACCTACCCATGCGTCACCGGTGAAACCAAAGATGATGCTATTGGTAGCACCGTAGCTCTGAATGCTGATACCGTCCTGAGGAACTGCAAAGATGATCTCGCCACCGTTGTATGTGCTGTTGACACTCTGAAGGTGGTTGTCAGCGCAGAAAAGATCAGTATAGTTGGCGTGGAGAGCAGGGTATGAGTTGATGATATCCTCGCTCACCTCGGCAGCCTGCTCATACATTGCTGTGCCAGTGTATACCTCAGCGTTGAGATAAAGCTTAGCAAGAATCATCTTCACAAGACCCTTGTCGCAACGGCCATACTCGTTTTTGCCGATTTCAGCAAGGTTAGAACCTGCGAGAAGCTCTTTGGCCTCTGTTTCCATCCACTCAAAGAGCTTAGCACGAGAGATCTGCTCAGGACCTGTAGATCCTACTGAGTTGGCCTCTGTTGCAAATGGCACGTTACCAAACATGTCGATAGCATGGTAGTAGCTGAGAAGTCTGAGAGCGCGTGCCTCAGCGATGTATGTGTCCTTGAGAGTGTAGCCCTCGATCTGAGTCTCGTTTGAACGACGGATAAACTCGTTGCAAAGGCTGATCTGATAGAATATACGATAGTACATTGCGAGGATATACTCGTTTGAAGAGTTCCAGCAGAGGTGATGGAGGTCATATACGGAACCATCATTCCAACATACTGTAGCCTCGTCTGTAGTGAGCTCGTTAAGATAGAAGATAGCACGGAAATACTGACCGTAACCACCATCTACACCCTCGATATCAGGACCACCGTTAGGACCGTCTGAAGAAGAAACGGCAAGTCCCTGGTAGCACTTTGCGAGGAGTGCTGTAAAAGCATCCTGAGAGTCAAGAATATCTTCAGGAAGAGCAAGGTTTGGATCGATAGGAGTCACTTCAAGATCACCGATACAAGAAGTAGTGAAACCACCGAGAATAAGTGTTGCAAGTGCAACTGCAATAAATTTAATCTTTTTCATATCTCGTTTCCTGATGATTAGAAGTTATACTTTACACCAAGGATATAAGTACGAGGTCTTGGGTACATGTTGTTGTCGATACCTGAGAAGATTTCAGGGTCGATACCCTCATACTTAGTAAGAGTAGCAAGGTTCTGGACAGTAGCAAATACGCTGATGCTAGAACTCTTTTCGCGGCCAAGGAGGAAGTTACGGCTGAGAGTCACGTTGTCGATCTTCAAGAATGAAGCATCCTGAACATACATGTCAGACCAGTACTGAGCCTTAGAGCGGATGTTGTGGCTCTTGGCTGTAGAGTAACGGTTGTTTACAAATCCGTTGGTCCAGAGGTCAGTGAGAAGGTCACCGTTTGAAGAAACGTTGTTGTATACATAGTTACCAAGATTTGCGTGAGCGCTCATTGCGAGAGTCCACTGCTTGTATGAAAGCTGGGTGTTGAAACCAAATGTCCAATCCGGTGCAGCCTTGTGGTAGCAGTACTTGTCCTTGACGTCGATCTTGCCATCCTCGTTGCGGTCTACATAAGCACCCTCGATAGGATTGCCATCCATGTCATATACCTGCTGGTATACAAAGAATGAGTTAGGAGCATGTCCTGTCTGGTGTACCTGGATGGTGTTACCGGTACCGCCGGCGATACCACCGGTCTCGATGCCATAGTAATCAGGACGCTCGTCGTCAGTAGTAAGACGTGTGATAACAGTCTTGTTGTATGAAGCGTTGAAGCCTACAGTCCAGCTCCAATCCTTTGTCATTACAGGGATTGTGTTGATTTCAAACTCAAAACCGCTGTTGGTGAGGTCACCGATATTAGCGTCAAGGTAGTTTGAAAGGTTGGCACCTGCAGCAACCGGAGTGCGGTTGAGGAGGTCTCTTGTGTTGCGCTTGTAGACGTCAATGCTACCAGTGATGCGATCGTTGAAGAAACCATAGTCAACACCAAGGTTGTAGGTTGTTGTGGTCTCCCACTTGAGATCAGCGTTGTAACCAAGTGGAGTGATAGGGACGATCATCTGGCTTCCGAAGTAGTACATACTCTGGTTAGTATTGTACTTGTATGAAGAGAGTGTAGGGTAGTCACCTGACTGGAGGTCCTGCTGACCTGTCTCCCCCCAGCTGGCACGTACCTTGAGTGCTGAGAGAGCGTCGATGCCCTTGATGTCCTTTGCGAAGTTGTAGCTCACAGCAACTGATGGGAAAAGACCCCACTTGTTGTTCTGGAAACGAGATGTACCGTCGTTACGGAGAGTAGCGGTCACGAGTACTCTGTCGTCGAAGCTGTAGTTTACACGACCGAAGAAAGATACGAGATAGTACTCTGTTCTGAAGTCTCTAGGGTTGCTGAGGTAATAGTCAGCAGCTGAAGGGCTTGTGCCGTCGGCCTTGAATGTAACATTGTATGTCTCGTTGTAGAAGTGCTGCCAAGAGTAACCGGCCATAGCGTTGATGCTGTGCTTGCCGAGCTCCTTGTCATATGCGGCATAGAACTCGAGTGTCCTATCCATCTTCTTCTGAGTGTAGTCAGTGTGGAAACCTGAACCACCCTGCTGAGTGTTGTGAAGTGACATCTCAGTGCCAGGAGCAACGTCTACTGTGCCCTTTGAGTTAGAGTAGTCGATACCGAGGTTGAGGTTGAGTCTGAGGTCCTCAAAACCGTGAACCTTATAATCAAACTGAGCGTTACCGATATAGCGCTGAGCGTTTGAAAGATCCTTCTTGTCATTGAGGGCGGCAACTGGGTTGATGCCGGCCATAGTGTTGGTGTTCTGCACGTCAAAGGTTCCGAGACCATTGTTCCACCAATAGTAACCGTTAAGACCGTTGGCGTCATAAACAGGCTGAGTAGGGTCAAAACGCACTGCACCACCGATAGCGTCCTGATTAGCAAATGAGTTGTTCATGTTCATAGCCTTACCATTGAGGTTGACTACGAGATGCTCATCAAGGAGTGTAGGAGTGAGGTTGAGAGAGAGGGTCTGACGTGAAATTGCAGAAGTCTTGAGTGTACCATCCTGATCGTAGTAACCCATAGACACGCGGTATGGCATGTAGAAGTTTCTTGAGTTACCGATCTTGCCGGAGAGGGATACGTTGCCTTCGAGGCTCT
>CALEJC010000236.1 GCA_937898205.1 uncultured Bacteroidales bacterium | reverse complement strand
AGCATACTTGATGCCGTCCCACTTGAGCTTGTTCTTAGACTTGCCGTCCTCGTTTTTCTTCACGCCGTAGCTCTTGCCGTTTACAAAGAGCTCAACTTCGTCTCCGTTGGTGTAGGTCATGAGTGAGAGTGTCTCGCCCTTTGTGCGGTTCCAGTGCTCGCTCATGTGTGCTGTGCCTACCTGCACTCCATTCCACATCTTATCAACGTTATTATCGATGATGCCAATGTGCACAACAGGCTCTTCTGAGAACATGCTCTTGAGCAGGTATGCAAGTGGTTTAGGCTGAAGAGAAAGGTCAAATGAACCCTGAGCCCATCCCTTTGCAGGCCAGCCACCACTCTCACCGAGGTAATCTAACTGACCCCAGTAGGCAAGACCGATGACCTTGTCAAGATTCATCTCAAAGAAGTTTGGACCCATGCCGCTTGTGTTGGCCTCACTCTGGTAGAACATCATATGAGGGTAGTTTTTGCTGTCGCCCTCAAAATACATGTAACGGTAGTTGTATGATGCGATGTCTGTCTCATATACGAGTGGAGCAGGGTAGTCAGTGCTCTCAAGGCTACGTCCATGAGGATGCATGGCCACTGTCACAAGACGTGTGTTGTCATAACGGTCAAGAAGAGCTTTCTGCATGCGGTATGGAGTAACTCCCCAGTCTGCAAACGGTAGGTTCCAACGAGTCTGCAACTCGTTACCAAGGCTCCAGAATACTACTGAAGGGTGATTGCGGTCACGCTTGATCCACTCAGGGATATCATACTGCCAGAGATTTACCCACTTCTCGCGGCCGCCACAGAACTGATCAAGCCACTTGTCGTAAAGCTCATCTACAACGAGGATACCATACTCATCACAAAGGTCCATGAACTCTTCGCTATAAGGATTGTGTGAAGTGCGGATGTGGTTGACACCAAACTCTTTAAAAAGCTGGATGCGCTTCTCAATTGCGCGAGGGTATGCGGCTGCACCGAGAGCGCCAAGCGAATGGTGGTTGGCTACGCCCTTGAGAAGTACCTTCTTGCCATTGAGTTTCATGCCGTATTCTGGCGAGAACTCCACCTTGCGGATGCCAAATCGCTCGCACACGCTGTCAGTTACCTGACCTTCTGCGTTGATCACGCTGACTGTGGCAGTGTAGAGATTAGGGTGCTCGCAGTCCCAAAGCTTAGGATTGGCAATCTTTGCATCTGCAAACATATACTCCCAAGTGCTCTGGTAGCGCTTGAATTCTTCTGTGCTGCGATAAACCTCTGTGCCTTCGCCATCGCGGATTACGAGCTCAGCCTTGACAGGTGCTCTGTGCATGCTGGCAATCTCAGCCTGAACTTTTACAGTAGCTTCTGAATCTGAGATTTCCGGAGTGGTGATGTATAGAGGATGACGCATGAGGTAAAGCTGCGGATCAGTAACAACGATATTTACATCTCTAAATAGTCCACCGCCGGTATACCAACGAGAGTTCTCTGGCTCACGAGTGTCAGCCTTGACAGCAATCACGTTTGGCTCGCCGTACTTGAGAAGCTTTGTGATGTCGATCTCAAATCCCACATAACCGTAGTCTGTGCCGCCGATATACTGACCATTGAGGTAGACGTCTCCGACATACATAATGCCTTCAAAGTCAATCAATACGCGCTTACCTTCCCATGTTTGATCTGGAGTGAAGGTCTTGCGATACCAGCCTATGCCCATCTCTTTAAATCCGCGTCCACTAAGGCGACTGCGTAGGTTTGCACCTGAGTCGCTCATGTCTTCGCGCTCACTTGCAGCAGGGGCTACCCACGGCTGCTCGATCTGGAAATCGTGTGGGACATTGATGCTGCGCCATGCGCTGTCATCAAATTTTGTCTGCTCGGCTCCTGTAACGTCGCCGGCATTGAATTTCCAATCAAAATTGAAATTCTCTACCGTTCTTCCGGTCGGATTGGCAATTGCAATGCTTGAGATCAGCACTGCCGCCAACATAGATAATAATCTGTGCATTTTAATAATAATTTTTGTTTCCTATCAAATATACTTCTATTAATCAATAATTGCAAATTCATGACCTACATAAATGAACTCCTGGTGGTTTTCTTGAAGGAATTTATTAAATTTGAAAAATATAAAGGCAGTTCATCCTATCGTTAATATTATAGTAAGACAATGAAAAAATTTTTTAAAAGCACGATTGTTCAGCTGTTGATTGCTGTAATCCTGGGTATCGTGGTCGGATTGTTTATAGAAGGCGGCGCATTAAATGTTGTAGTGAGCCTCAAACACTTGGCCGGACAGATAATTTTCTTTCTAGTCCCCCTTATCATCATAGGCTTCATCGCACCATCAATAGCACATTTGAGCAGTAATGCTTCAAAGATGATCCTCTTTGCTTTTGGACTGGCATATATTTCTTCTGTCGGCGCATCATTTTTCGGAGCTGCAGTGGGTTATCAGGTCATCCCTCATCTCAATATTGCTGCTGATGCCAGCTCGCTCAAGGCGGTGCCGGAAAATATGCTGAAGATTGACATCCCGCCTGTGATGAATGTGATGACAGCACTTGTGCTTGCAGTGCTGCTCGGATTGGCCACAGCATGGGTCAAGTCTGAGCAGTTTACAAAATTTCTTGATACATTCCAGCAGATGGTGCTTCAGATGGTGACTAAGATCCTTCTGCCTGTACTGCCTGTATTTATCTTCTCAAACTTCTGCATCATGAGTTATCAGGGCGCTGTGACCAAGCAGCTACCTGTATTTCTATCGATACTCCTAGTTGTAATCATCTGCCATTATATATGGATTGCATTGCTATATGGCGTGGCTGCCTTGTACTCCGGAAAGAACAGCT
>CALEJC010000235.1 GCA_937898205.1 uncultured Bacteroidales bacterium | reverse complement strand
CCACCCTGTGTTTCTTGCCGTGGTAGGTGCGGAGCACAAACTGCTTTGCCACAAAGCACTCAAGAGGTGCAAAAGCAGCGATGGCTTCTTCCGCTTGTTTCTCTTTTTTGTAGGCTCGCATCGCAAACCACTGCTTCTTCTCTTCAGGCATCACCAAATGTCAGGGTACTATCTTGGTTCACCCCACCACCAAAAAGGCAGTAGGGCGAATAAAATTGAGCAACAACAAAGATAGTAAAAAACTATCTTGCTGCTGCCCTATTTATCATATTTCTCATACACCGAGTTCTTGCTCTTGAACTCAGGTACAATGGCCTTCATCAACTGCACGGTCTTCTCAATCTCCACATTTCTTGAGAGTTCGGCAATCTCGTCAAACTCGGCAGAAATCTTGTCGTAGTCGTAGTCACGCACACTTGCGATGCGGATGCGGTCGTGTGAAGTCGGAAGCGTGTTTTCTTTGGTCGAGAGGACTTCTTCATATAGTTTCTCTCCCGGACGGAGACCTGAATATTCAATCTTGATATCCTTGTCAGGCTCAAATCCTGCAAGACGGATCATCCTTCTCGCGAGAGTATCGATCTTGACAGACTCTCCCATATCAAACACGCAGATGCGGTTTTCCACAGGAAGGGTTGCTGCTTCCATCACGAGGCGACACGCCTCAGGGATGGTCATAAAGAAACGATTGATCTCAGGATGAGTAACAGTCACCGGACCGCCTGCCATGATTTGCTCGCGGAAGCGAGGGATGCCCGAGCCATTAGAGCCAAGGACATTGCCGAAACGAGTAGTCACAAACTGAGTCTTGCCCTGCTTGGTGCCGGCCTCGATGGCCTTGCCGCAGCTCTGGACATAGATCTCCGCAAGCCTCTTGGTGCAGCCCATAATGTTGGTAGGATTGACAGCCTTGTCAGTCGACACCATCACCATCCTCTCCACATCGTAGGCGATACATTTGTCAGCCACATTGCGCGAGCCATGCACATTGACCATCACTGCCTCGCAAGGGTTTTCTTCCATCAGAGGCACATGCTTGTAGGCTGCCGCGTGGAAGACCACCTGCGGACGGAAGGTCCTGAACGCAAAATCGAGCCTACGATTGTTTCTGACATCACCAATCACAGGCACGAAATTAAGTCTTGGGAACCTCTGCTCAAGCTCGAGGCGAATATTGTGCATAGGAGTCTCCGCATTGTCAAATAGGATGAGCTTCTTCACTCCAAAAGTGGCTAGCTGACGGCATAGCTCAGAGCCGATAGAACCAGCAGCACCTGTCACCATCACCACCTTGCCCTGGAAGCGGGCAATAATGTGCTCCATCGAAATCTTGATTTCATCTCTTCCAAGAAGGTCCTCGATCTTGATCTCACGGACATGACCCTTGATGAGCTTGCCACCCACGATCTCGTCGATGGTCGGAGTAAGGAAAACCTTTATGTGCTTGTCAGTAGCAAACTGAAGCAAGGTATCCTGCTTGTCCGAAGCCTCCTTCTCTGTGGCAAAAAGGATCGCGTCAATCTGATTTTCAGCTATAATGGACTCGAGATCCTCCATGTCGTTGTAGTAGAAGACAGGATGATCCGCGAGAGTCATGCTCTTTTCTGAGGAGTCCTCAGAGAGGAAGCCAACCACATGATAATGAGTCGACTGCGAGAGACGGGCGATGGTCGCCGCAGACTTCTCGCCTGTGCCATAGACCACTACATTGGCGATATTTTTATGATTGAGATGCTTCCTCTTGATCTGCTCATAGACCATCAGCATCAGGATCCTGACGATGATGATGAAGAACATGCTCACAAAGAAGTCCATCACGATCATCACCAGCATCACGATAGAAAAACCGCTCACAACCATCAATGCAGCAAAACTCAGCACAACCTTACCAAGCAAAGCAGCGGCATAGTGGAGTATATCCTTGAAGGTCGAATGACGGATGATCAGACGATAGCTCTTGAGCAGGAAGAACATCAGCACACTTCCCACAAAAGAGGAAGCGAAGTATGTGAAGATAAAGCTGTTTTCAAACGAGCCCGCTGTATACAACAAAGTCGCGATAATCATCACCACACCCGATGCGCAGACCGAGAGGAAGATATCCATCGCATAGATTACAGCGGTATTGAGATATTCAGAGAGGTATTTGCTCAATTTTTTGGTTAGAGTACTCCTCATATATAGCTTAAAATCAAAATCTAGTTTACAATTCTTCCAAAGTTAGGGTTTTTTCTATAAATAAGCAACCCCCTCTTGGTTCATATTTGGGCCAAGGGGGGGGTAAAATGTATAAAAATGAAGTTATTTCTGCCAGTTGAGTGTCGCCTGAGAAATATTGATGATAAAGTCACCCATTTTCTCAAGTTCCTCGAGGAGTCCCATATAGTAGACGCTCTCAAAGTAGGCATCGCCATCAGCCTCTACTCTTCTGATCTCCTCATCTCTGAGACGGTCACGCATCTCATTGAGCGCAACCTCCGCAGACACAGCGTTCTGCACGTCCTTGATCTCATGACTATTGGCAAGATTATAGATCATCGCCTCGTAGGCATTGTCCACAAGATCGATCATCTTGCCGAGATGCTTCTTGTGCTCTGCCGAGAGGGACTGCTTGTGAGAGATGGCCCTGCTGATCAGACGGCTCATCGCCTCGCCGCTATCACCCAAAGACTCCATCTCACCGACAATGCGGTACATCGCCTTGACCTTGCTCTCGGTAGCATCGCTGAGGTAGTCGCGGTTGATCTTGTTGAGGAACCTCACCACTTCATATTCGATGCGGTCGGAGATCTCCTCATACTTCACGAGTTTCTCTCTCCAAGGCTCAAACTTATCAGCCGAGTCGCTCGCTGCAATCGCCTGACTCACATAGCTCAAGCCCTTATGCATCACCTGACCGAAATGCAGCACTTCCTTGTCGGCTTCAGCGATTGCAAACTCAGGAGTAGACACAAGACCGCCGTGGATATAGACGAGCTTGCCGGGATCCTCCGAACCAGGTTTTTCCTTGATCACCGTAGACACAAACTTCTGAATCTGAGGGATGAACCAGATGAGCACACAAGTGTTGATTATATTGAAGCAAGTGTGAAGCATAGAGAGCGAATATAGCGGAGTCTGCTCAGTTCCGCCCATACCTAGAGCATTGATAATCAAGCCGATGAGCTTGAGGAACGGAGTAAAGAGAGCGATTGCCCACACCACACCGAAAAGATTGAATACAGTATGTGCAAGTGCGGCCCTGCGGGCATTTGTGTTACCCACCGCAGCAGCAATATTGGCAGTGATGGTTGTACCGATATTCTCACCGAGCACCATGGCGGCAGCCATAGGGAACTCTATCAGTCCGGTATTGAGCACGATGAGCGTGATTGCCATGGTCGCACTCGAGCTCTGGAGGATCAGAGTGAGCACCGTGCCCACGAGCACAAAGAGAAGCACCGACCACACACCTAATCCGGACCAGTTCTGCACAAAATTGAGCACTTCCGGCTGCTGGCTGAGGTCAGGCACAGAGCTTTTCATAAACGACAGACCGAGGAAAAGAAGGCTGAAGCCCACAATAACCTCTGCGATATCACGCAACTTACCCTTCTTGGAGATGCTCATGATAAAGCCGATCGCCATCAGCGGCACAGCAAGTGCAGAGATGTCGGCCTTGAAGCCGAAGAGAGCGATGATCCAAGCGGTAAATGTAGTACCGATGTTTGCACCCATGATCACTCCAATCGCCTGATTTAGAGTGAGGAGACCGGCGTTGACGAAGCTCACGGTCATCACCGTGGTAGCACTCGAACTCTGGATTGCGGCAGTCACGCCAAATCCTGTGAGCACGCCTTTAAATGGGTTGGAAGTAATCTTGGAGACAAAGGTTCTAAGCCCGTCTCCTGCAGCCTTCTGAAGACCGGCGCTCATCATGTTCATACCATAAAGGAACATGCCGAGTGCACCGACCAAGGTTACAATACTAAAGAACATATATTCAAATTTTGTTAATAAATACCTCTTTTTGTCGAGAAGCCTTTGGCAAGACCGCCCTCGCTCGTCTCCTTGTAGAGCGAAGGAAGATCGTGACCGGTCTGCTTCATCACCTGCACCACTTCGTCAAACGACACGCGGTGGTGTCCGTCTGAGAATGTCGCATAGATATTTGAATCCAGAGCTCTCGCTGCCGCAAATGCATTGCGCTCGATGCAAGGGATCTGCACCAGTCCGCACACAGGGTCGCAGGTCATGCCAAGATGGTGCTCAAGGCCCATCTCAGCCGCATACTCCACCTGTCCCGGCGTGCCGCCAAACAGCCAGCATGTTGCAGCTGAAGCCATTGCGCATGCTACACCAACCTCACCCTGGCAGCCCACTTCCGCTCCGGAAATGGATGCATTCTTCTTGACCACGTTGCCGAATATACCTCCCGCTGCAAGCGCATGCAGGATGCGTTTGTCAGAAAATCCGTGAGCCTTGGAGGTGTGGTAAAGCACTGCCGGCAGCACTCCGCAGGAGCCGCAGGTCGGCGCGGTGACCACTGTGCCACCGCAGGCGTTTTCCTCAGCGACTGCGAGTGCATAGGAAAAGACCAGACCGCGCGATTGAAGGTTGGCTTTGTAGCCGGTCGCCTTGATATAATATGTGGCGGCTTTGCGTGGCAGACAGAGCGGTCCCGGGATCACGCCTTCGGCATCCACTCCCCTCTCGACTGCCTGCTTCATGGCCTTCCACACTTCATATAGATAATCCCAGATATCCGAGTCCTCTCTCTCTTCGACATACTCCCAGTAGCTCTTGCCGCTGTCCTTGCACCAGCGCACGATATCGGTGATGGTACTGAGTTCATAGATATCCTCCCCCTCGCCGATGTGCGAGCCAGGACCCTCAGAAATAGTTCCGCCTCCGACGCTATAGACGGTCCACTCGTCAAGAGTGTGACCCTCAGCATTGAAGGCGACAAATTTCATCCCGTTGGGGTGGTATGGCAAGAAGATTTCGGGCTCCCATATCACTTCCACTTCCCTGCCGTCGACACTCAAGGCGTCGATGATGGCCACATCGGTAAGGTGACCCTTGCCTGTGGCAGCAAGACTGCCATAAAGGGTGACCGCAAAGCGTGAAGCCTCGGGGTTGCGCTCCACAAACATGGTAGCAGCTTTGTGCGGTCCCATCGTGTGACTACTTGAAGGGCCGCGTCCGATCTTGAAGAGTTCTTTGAGCGATTTCATTTTGCCGCCAAATTTACAAATATTCTCCCAAATCCGGAATATCTTTTTAAAAATGCATATCTTCGCACATCCAAAAAGACACGCACTATGGCAATCAGACTTTCTGCACATAAAACCGAGACACTTCTCTTCTGCTCAAGCAAATTCTGGGGCAACCCTGACCTCCCGCCGCAAGTCGAGTACCCGACAATGACCGTTACTGAAGACGGCGAGAGCTATGAGTATCCCCTGACCTTTGTCTGCCAGATCGATTGCGAGGACATCGCGGCGCTCGACCCCGAAGGCAAGCTCCCACACGA
>CALEJC010000234.1 GCA_937898205.1 uncultured Bacteroidales bacterium | reverse complement strand
GTAACACATATCTGGTACACTGGGATAATCCGTCACGCTACTGATGGAGATACAACAGCCAAAGGTAAGGCTGGATCACCTTACGCCATCAAGGATTACTATGATGTGAACCCATATATGTCGAAGGTCCCGTCCAAAAGGATGAAGGAGTTCGAATCACTTGTCTCTCGTACACATAAGGCTGGCCTTAAGGTGATTATAGATTTTATACCTAACCACCTTTCACGTGAATATGATTCAAAGACTGCCCCTTTCGGTGATGAAAATTTCTACCCCGGACGTATTCACGACGGTGACTGGACCGATACGGTAAAACTGAACTATGGTTCCCGTGATACATGGACCAAAATGAGGGATATACTGATGTTTTGGGCTTCCAAAGGGGTCGATGGATTCAGATGTGATATGGTGGAGCTTGTGCCTGCCGATCAGCTGGGAGAGCTCATCAGGACCACAAAAGAGGCCTATCCGGAGCTTGTCTTCATCGCAGAGGCCTACTCAAAGGACAATTACCGTCACTATATCGAGAAGGTGGGCTTTGACTATCTATATGATAAGTCAGGTCTTTATGATAGTCTTGTATCGGTGTCCAAGTGTGGCCATACCGCGCGCTCACTCACATGGAACTGGCAGTGGCTTTCTGATATGCAGCCTAAGATGCTCAATTTCCTTGAAAACCACGATGAGCAGCGTGCTGCTTCGTCTGAAATCTTCGGATCTGCTGAGTCAAGCTTTGCGGCTCTGGGACGTTCATTGCTTTTCAATGAGGCTTCATTTATGCTTTACTTCGGTCAGGAAGTGGGAGAAGCGGCCCCTGAGAGCGACAATGCCAGGACCTCAATCTTCAACTGGTCTAAGCCGGAGGGCGTGTCTGAGCTTCATCAATATGTGACTAAGGGCAAGTCGCTCTCAAGTGCCAGAGAGAAGATTTTTGATCGCTATCAGCAGCTCCTTGCTCTCGCGAAGCTTCCGGTTTTTGCCGAGGGCAAGACCTGGGACCTCTGCTATTGCAATCTCAATATGCCGGGCTTTGATGCCGACAAGCATTTTGCATTTCTGCGCTATGATGAGCACAACTGCTATTTTGTGATATGCAACTTCTCAAGATTCCCGGCATCCGTGCGTCTCTGGATACCGGAAGAGCTGCACAAGATTGCAGGATGTAACACTCTCGATGCTGATGTGCCTGCTCAAGATGTGACAATCGTTAAATTGAAATAAAATATGCTACTCGCAACCCTTCTTAGTCTGCTGCTCACATTTACCGGTGTAGCTGACCATCCAAGACTGCTATTACCCAAAGGAGAAGAACAGTCAGTGCTAAAAGTCGTGCAGGCTGACAAGGCGATTGCGAGGGTGCACCAGGGCATCCTTGAGCAGAGCGAAGCCTACCTTGAGTGCAGCCCGGTGATCTATGAAAAAGAAGGCAAGCGACTGCTGTTTGTCTCTCGCGAAGCGATGAAGCGCATCTTCTATCTGTCCTATGCCTACCGCATGACAGGAGAGGAGAGATATGCAGCTCGCGCAGTGCAGGAGATGCTTCAGGTATGCGGCTTTTCTGACTGGAATCCTTCGCATTTTCTGGATACGGCGGAGATGGCGCTGGGGGTGGCGATCGGCTATGACTGGCTCTACGATTATATGAGCGAAGAGGAGCGCGCTGCTGTGCGCAAAGGCTTGATTGACAACGCCTATTCTGAGGCTACCGGTCGCTTTACCGGCTTTTATAAAAACGCAAACAACTGGAACCAGGTGTGCAATGCCGGACTTCTATATGCGGCATTGGCTTTATATGAGGATACACCTGAAGAGTCCGAGGCCCAGATCAAAAGGTGCATAGAGTCCAATCCGCTTGCCTTGACTTGTTATGGCCCTGATGGCGCATATCCGGAAGGTTTTAATTATTGGGGCTATGGCACTTCGTTTCAGGTGCTTCTGATCGAAGCGCTGCAGACTGCCTTGGGCCGTGACTACGGCCTGATGGATGCTCCCGGATATCTGGAGTCTGCATATTTCCTTCAGATGGCTTCGGCGCCAAGCGGCAAGGTGTGGAATTTCTACGATGCCAGAGAGCAGACTTCGTGCAATATGATGCTGTATTGGTTTGCTGACAAGCTGGACGATCCAAGTGTGATATATCTGGAGCATCAGCGCCTGCTAAAGCTTCCTCAAGGCTTTGCCGGAGACAGCGGGGAGGATTATTTTGCGGAGCATCGACTTCTGCCATGTCTTCCGATCTTTGCCCGCAAGATGGACCTTACTCAGGAAGCCCTGCCGACAAGAAGATACTTTGTGGCAAAGGGTGGCAACACTCCATTGTTTATTTATCGACAAGGCTGGAAGAGCACTCAGGATGTATATCTGGCTGTCAAGGGCGGGTCTGCAGGCACTTCTCATGCCCACATGGATGCAGGTAGTTTTATCTATGAGAGAGACGGTGTGAGGTGGGTGATGGATCTTCCTATGCAGGAATACATCACTCTTGAGAGCAAGGGTATAGATATTTGGAGCTATGGTCAGGACAGTCAGAGGTGGGATGTCTTCAGGATGGGCAACGACTCACATTCTACAGTGAGCATCAAAGGGCAGAAGCATAATGTAAGAGCCACTGCTACCATTGCAAAGACTTGGACATCAGCCTTTAAGAAAGGTGCTCAGATCGATCTTCAGTCTACTCTTGGAAGTGCTGTGAGCTCAGCGATGCGTTCGGTGTGGGTGGATGCTTCGGGAGACCTTCATCTGCTTGATGAGCTGACTGCCGGGGATGCTCCCGTGGAGCTAACGATTACTTTTACGACACCTGCCGAGCCTCGCATCGACGGAGATAGTATAACTCTTGACAAAGATGGCAAGACACTAAAAGTTAAGCACTCCTGCAATGTTTCTTGTACTGCAGAAGTGCTTACCAATGAGCCGCCACATTCTTATGATGCTCCCAATCCGGGCAGCTATAGATTGAGATTTACTCTGGCTGTTCCGGCAGCAGAAACTGCTACCTTCAAGCTGGAGCTGAAGTGATTAGCCAATCATGATTGACGCGATGAGCGCGAGGATTGCGTAGAACTCAGGGAGTGCTGCGTAGATCATTGTGTTGGTAAACACGTCATGACCCTGGCTGATGCCCATGATACCGTTGGCGCAGACCTGACCCTGGCGGATACCTGAGATGAGGCATACAAGACCTACTGCAAGACCTACTGCAAAGTACTTAGGACCAAATGCAGCAAAATCCTTGTTGAGCCAGAGGATGAGCGCAAGGAATCCATAGAGACCCTGAGTTGCAGGAAGAGCTGAGAGGATCATGAAGTTTGATGATTTCTCAGGTGCTTTCTTGAGAGCGCCTTCTGCTGCGTTGCCGGCTGTAGTTGTGCCGATTGCTGAACCCACAGCTGCGAGACCAAACATGAGTCCGAGACCGAGATAACCAAGAATTGTGTTAAGCATAATTGTTGTTTTTATTAGTTTTACTTTTGTTACTTTTTGATAGGGGAATATGAAGCACCTGTGCCTTCATATCCTGAGTTCTTGAAAAATTCCACGAAATTGAGTCGTAGAGGGTGCACAAATGCTCCGAGGCAGCTCATCGCAATGTTGAGCACGTGGCCAAATACCAGAATCAAGATAAATGGCAGCCATTGCCAGGTCGGATCTGTGCCTTTGACCATTTCTGCAATCTGATTGAATGTCTGTGCAAGCATTCCACCTGAGAGTCCGAGCGCATAGAGACGGATGTAGCTGAGCACATCACCCAGCAATCCTGAAACCATGTTATAGGTATCCCAAAGGCCTGAGCCGATGTTTACAAGAGGATTGCGTCCCCAGCGGTTGAAGATATAGATGCCAAGTGCAGAAACAGCGGCGACCGCGATGAGTATGATGGTCATTACCTGCTGCGAAACGATGCCTGTGAGACCCACCGCCAGCGTGACGATGCCACCTACTATGAGCAGCGTCCATCCAAGAGCGCTGAGACTGTTTTTGAAGCCGTCTTTCTTTACTGCCCACACAGCTTTCATGATGAGTGCGAGGCAGATGTGAAGGATACCGATCACAAGAGAGAGTGCCATCTGCTTGGAGTATGTGCCGCCGGCAAGCTCGATGTCGCCTGTGATCATGCAGTTTTTGAGCCCCTGCGGTACCCAGCTCTGATCTGCCAGGCTGATGCCGAAGAAACCACCCATCAGCAGGCCGACTATAATTGTGCCTACACCAAGAGTGACGATGAGCGACCACATCTTGGCGAGACCTCCTGAACCTTTGGATTTAAGGAAGAAACCTATGGCAACCAGTATGATACCATAGCCGGCATCGCCCATACACATGGCAAAGAAGAGCAGGAAGAAGATGCTCAGGAAGATCGTAGGGTCAAACTCGTTGTAGACAGGGACACCATACATCTTGGTGAGTACCTCAAATTGAGCCACAAACTTGTTGTTTCTCAGCTTAATAGGAGGCAAGTCTTCTGTTTGTGCAGCTTCTGCGGTGTAGTAGATGGGAAGAGTATCCAGCTCTTTCTGAAGGCTGCCGTCGATCTCCGTTGGAGCAAAGCCCTGATATACCATCAGGCTGTCTTCGGCAGCGCTTTCTCCTGCCACTGTGGCAAGATAGATATTGAGCTCAATCTCTTTCTTTTCAATGCTTGCTTCAAGCTCAGGGATGCACTTGCTCTGCTCCTGAAGCTCTGCGATGTGATTGTCAATATCCGTCTGGATATCATCAATCTCATTCCGGACGTCCTGAGCTGTCTTTGTAGGAGTGGCAAGAGCCTTGAGCGGGAAGCCTTCTATGTCTCCAAGGATGATAAAGCACACTTTGTCCTTATCTTCATGGATGATCTCCAGCGCGTAGTTGTCTGCCCAGCTGCTGTCATAGAGCTTAGGGTGACAGCTGAAGAAATGAGGATCAAAACCGGAGAGAAGAGAGATGTCATATTCGCCCCATGCGACCAGGTCCTTGTGCTGCTTCATGAGCTCGGATTTCTGAGCCTGAAGAGTTTTGAGATGATCGTCAGAGAGAGCCTTGAGACACTTGATCTTCTCTTTGGTGTTTTCTATATCAGAGAGGATGCCGAGCGAAGTGCTGTCGATGGCCTTGCGGGAGCGTGTGATGTCCACAACTCCCAACTCTGAGAGTTTGTCAAAGAAATTATCCTTGTCTGCGCCTAGCAGAATGAAGGAATATTTGGTCATCGGAACTATCATTGCTCTGCCTCCTCTTCTTCTTGTGCGTGTCGAGTCTTGACTATCTTGGAAGCGGCCTTGGTGAGGTTTTCCTCATCCTCCATAAACCTCTTGATCTTACGGATGGCCTCCTGGTAGCCAGGAATCTGTACTTTCTCGTAAAGGTTGACTTTCTGTGTGGTCTTCTTGCGATTATACTCAAGGATATTACGCTTCTCCTCATATACCTCTGACTCGATGCCAAGTCGAGTGAGTTCTTTGAGGATGCTCACTCCGTCGGCATACCATGCAGGCTTGGTGAACGCGTTGAATGTCTTGATCTCGTAGTGGATCTTGTCAAGCTGAGGAGTGTTTACACCTGCGACCTTGACAGTCCTTAAGTCCACATCTGTGATTTTTACCAGTCCCGGGTCAAACTCGTTCCACAACGCAGCGAGGTAGTCGTAGCTTTGGATGGCCTTTTCCAACTCCTCTCTAAGCCTCGCAGCCTCGTTTTTGGCAATCTGCACACTTGCTCTCAGTGCCGATTCCTTGCTCTTGAGAGTAGGGAGGGCGCTGCGACGCATCTTGAGCTGCTTGCCGAGGTTGGTCAGCGACGTTTTATTGTATTGAAACTTAATTGCCACGGTTATTTCTTCCAGTATTTATCAATAAGTACTTGTTTGATGCCGGTTTCGGTAGGTGAGAAATATTTTGCAAAGATCTCCCATGCAGTGTCAAGCATCTGCTCGATGGTGATATTTACATCGATTGACAGCAATCTGGTTGCATACTCCTTTGCATAGTCGAGGCAGCGAAGATCGTAGTCCGAGAGGTCAAAACCGTTTTCGAGCTTGGTCTTTGCGTTCTGTGCATCGGCATAGAGTCTCACAGATGCGTTCATCACCTGAGAGTGGTCTTCACGGGTCTTCTTGCCCTGCACCAGCTGCTTGAGTCGGCTCAATGAGCGGAATGGGTCAACGATTACCTTACCTGAGTCAGAGTCTGCTCTAAGGAAGAGCTGACCTTCGGTGATATAACCGGTGTTGTCAGGGATGGCGTGTGTGATGTCTCCGTCGTTGAGTGTGGTCACTGCGATGATGGTGATTGAGCCTCCGTCAGGGAGCTGTACCGCCTTCTCATAGATCTTTGCGAGGTCTGAGTAGAGCGAGCCTGGCATCGAGTCCTTTGACGGAATCTGGTCCATGCGGTTGGAAACGATACATAGAGCGTCGGCATAGAGTGTCATATCTGTCAGAAGGACAAGTACTTTCTCGTTTTTGTCGACTGCAAAGTACTCAGCTGCAGCAAGTGCCATGTCCGGGATGAGCAGTCGCTCTACAGGTGGCTCTTCTGTGGTGTTGACAAAGCTGACGATCTTGTCAAGAGCGCCGGCAGACTCAAACTCGTGACGGAAGAAAAGGTAGTCGTCGTTGGAAAGACCCATGCCGCCGAGGATGATCTTGTCCACGTCGGCTCTAAGGGCCACGTCGGCCATAACTTTGTTATATGGCTGATCAGGGTCAGCAAAGAAAGGAATCTTCTGACCTGAAACGAGGGTGTTGTTAAGGTCGATGCCAGCGATGCCGGTTGGGATGAGCTCAGACGGCTGACGACGCTTATATGGGTTTACTGATGGGCCACCCACCTCTCTTTCTTCGCCCTCTACCTCAGGACCGCCGTCAATAGGCTTTCCGTAGGCGTTGAAGAAGCGTCCTGAGAGCTGGTCGCTCACCTTGAGTGTAGGAGGAGCTCCCTGAAACGAAACCTCTGCATTGGTAGGCACACCTTCGGTGCCTGAGAATACCTGCAGAGTCACGAGATCTCCTTTTGTCTTTACGACCTGGGCAAGCTTGCCGTCAACAATTGCGAGCTCGTCGTTGGAAACTCCACTTGCCTGCAAAGAGACAGTAGCCTTGGTGATGGCCTGGAGTTGTGTGTATGTGCGTTGATATGCTTTTGCCATATTATGAAAGGAGTTTATGGAGCTTCTGCTCGTATTCTTTATACTTTGGTCCTTCAAACTCAGAGTAGTTCATCTGTCTGAGAACATTGATGAGCTCCTTGAAGTAGTCACGCAGTTTCTCAAAGTCTTCAAAGATAAACTCCCTGTCACAGATTTCCATGATCTGGTCAAGCATCACTCTCTGTCTCTCGATAGGGCAGAGTGCGTCAATAGAGTCAAATGCGTCCTGCTGCAGGAACGCTCCGTCGATGAGCTCAGACTTCCAGAACGCTTCATGGTAACTCATCGGTACACCGTCGTCGCCAAGGATGTTGATCTGGTCGGCCATCTCCTTGCCCCTGCGGACTAAGTTCTTGGCAGCGAGCACCTTATCGGTCCAGTTCTTCTCGATCTTATTGTTGAGGAACTCAATGATTTCAGGGTATTCGAGATATTTTGAATATGAGTCGATAGGGTTCACTGCAGGATATCTCTTCTGGTCTGCGCGATTCTGCTCGAGTGCATAGAAGCAGCGCGCTGCCTTCTTGGTAGACTCTGTGACAGGCTCCTTGAGGTTACCGCCCGCTGGCGAAACGGTGCCGATAAACGTGATTGCACCTGTCTGGCCGTTGTTGAGCACAACCATGCCCGCACGCGAATAGAAGTTGGAGATGATTGCGGAGAGGTCCACAGGGAATGCATCAGCACCCGGAAGTTCTTCCATGCGGTTGGACATTTCGCGGAGCGCCTGTGCCCAACGGGAAGTCGAGTCGGCGAGCAGCAAGCACTTGAGGCCCATTGCGCGATAGTATTCGCAGATGGTCATGGCAGTGTAGACCGACGCCTCACGCGCTGCAACCGGCATGTTGGATGTGTTACAGATGATGGTGGTTCTTTCCATCAGGTGGCGTCCTGTATGAGGGTCGATGAGTTCAGGGAACTCGGTGAAGATCTCCACTACCTCGTTGGCACGCTCACCGCAGGCTGCCATTACGATCACGTCGGCTTCTGCCTGCTTTGCAATTGCGTGCTGGAGCACTGTCTTGCCGCAGCCAAACGGGCCTGGGATGAAGCCTGTGCCGCCCTCGGCGATAGGGTTGAATGTGTCGATCACTCGCACGCCCGTCTCCATGATCTTCTGTGGTCTTGGCTTCTCTTTATAGCCCTTTACGGCCACCTTGACCGGCCATCTCTGAACCATTGTGACATTGTGCTCTTCGCCTTCGGCGTCTACCAGCACTGCAATGGTCTGATCGATAGTGTATTGGCCTTCCGGTACAATGCTCTTGATGGTGTATTGGCCCTTGAAGGCAAATGGGACCATGATTTTATGAGGCAGCCAGCCTTCTTTTACCTCTCCAAGCCAGTCGGCAGCAACTACCTTGTCGCCGACGGATGCGATAGGGGTGAAGTCCCAAATTTTTGTGTTGTCTAGGGCAGCAGTGTATTCTCCTCTTTTCAGGAAGACTCCTGTCATTGTGGTGAGGTCGTTCTGCAGACCGTCGTAGCTGCTTGAGAGAAGACCTGGGCCGAGAGTGGCCTCGAGCATCTTGTCCTCGAACTCCACTTCGTTGCCGTTCTTGAGTCCACGGGTGCTCTCGAATACCTGTACAGCAGCGAACTTGCCGTTGACCTTGATGACCTCGGCCATGAGCTTTGTGTCACCTACGGTGATGAAGCAAAGCTCATTCTGAGACACAGGACCGTTGACTTCTACTGTAACGAGGTTTGATACGATACCCGTAACCTTACCTGTTGTTTTCATAATGATTATCTGTGTTTTTGTTATTATCCGTTATACTCGACACCTTTGAATGTGCCTCTTACTTCATTCACAAGCTTCTGGAACATCTCGCGTCCGGTCTGCTCGTCGAGCCTGAACCATCTTGCGACTATGTTCATCTTCGTGATGAATCCGAGGATGGCGTCAATGTCGAAATAGTTGAATGTGGTCAGGGTGTTTATCTTTTCCCACATCAGGTCGTCAATACCTCTCTCTCTGGTCAGGATGTCAGTCTGCGCAAGGATCGTTTCCATATCGGCGGCTTCTTCAAACTCTGATGCCGCAGCCTCGAGAACCTTTGGGTCAGTGTCTTCACCGAATGTGAGCACATCCTTGTCAGCAGGTCTTCCAAGAGCCTTGTTCAGATATTTCACCTTTGCATTCCGGACATTCAGGTCGAAACGGAAGAACTCCCTTATGAAGGCATCCTTATGAACAAGAGCGACACTGTAGAACGCAGCATCGAGCTTCTCGTCATTGTAGCCGTCCATGAGGAAGGCAATCGTTTCCCTGTCCTTTTCCGAGCAGAGGCTGACGATCTCTTCAATGTAGTCTTCCGGAGTCTTTTCACCGAATTTCCATCCGGTGGTGATGT
>CALEJC010000233.1 GCA_937898205.1 uncultured Bacteroidales bacterium | reverse complement strand
AGGAAAAGTTCATCCATCTGCTCCTGGTCGATGTATGATGGAGAGTCGATCATCACGTCGCGACCCTGGTTGTTCTTAGGGAATGCGATATAGTCACGGATTGTCTCCTGTCCGCCGAAGAGGGCACATACTCGGTCAAAGCCAAATGCGATACCTCCGTGTGGAGGTGCACCAAACTTAAATGCGTTGATGATGAAACCAAACTTGGCTTCTGCATCTTCCTTGCTGATGCCAAGCACGTCAAACATACGGCTCTGCATGTCAGCGTTGTGGATACGGATAGAACCACCGCCAAGCTCTGAGCCGTTGAGGACGAAGTCATAGGCGTTGGCACACACTCTCTCAAGGTCTTCTTTCTTGTCTGAGTAGAAGAGTGCTTCATGCTCAGGCTTAGGTGCAGTGAACGGGTGATGCATTGCATAGAATCTGCTGTCCTCCTCGCTCCACTCAAGGAGTGGGAAGTCAACGATCCAGAGAGGTGCAAACTCCTGAGGGTTTCTCAAGCCAAGTCTCTGACCGAGCTCAAGACGGAGCACGCCAAGCTGGCCCTGGGTCTTGCGTTTAGGACCACAAAGCACGAGTACCAGGTCTCCGGTCTTTGCACCACACTTCTCGGCCACAGCCTTGAGCTGATCCGGAGTGTAGAACTTATCCACGCTTGACTTCACGCTGCCATCTGTATTGAGTTTGATATATACAAGACCCTTGGCGCCCACCTGAGGCCTCTTCACCCACTCTGTGAGCTCGTCAAGCTGCTTGCGTGTATATTCGGCACAGCCTTCTACTGCGATGGCGCCGACATACTCGGCAGCATCAAAAACGGAGAAGCCGCAACCCTTGACGAGATCCGAGATCTCGTTGATTGTCATGCCAAAACGGATATCCGGCTTGTCTGAGCCATATTTATCCATCGCATCATACCAGCTCATGCGAGGGATCTGCGGAGCGATCTCCACACCAAGAGCCTTCTTGAACATCGAGCGCATCATGCCCTCAAATGTGTTGAGCACATCCTCCTGCTCCACAAAACTCATCTCGCAGTCGATCTGAGTAAACTCAGGCTGACGGTCTGCTCTCAAGTCCTCGTCACGGAAACATCTCACGATCTGGAAATAGCGATCATATCCTGAAACCATAAGAAGCTGCTTAAAGGTCTGTGGCGACTGAGGAAGAGCATAGAAAGTGCCCGGGTTCATGCGTGATGGAACCACAAAGTCTCTGGCGCCCTCAGGTGTAGACTTGATGAGATAAGGAGTCTCTATCTCCATAAATCCCTCATTGTCAAGGAATGTGCGCACTTCCTGGGCAAGGCGGTGACGCAGCGCGAGTGCTCTCTGAAGAGGTGGACGACGAAGGTCGAGGTAGCGATATTTTGCTCTGATATCTTCGCCACCGTCACTCTCCTCCTCGATTGTAAATGGAGGAGTTGCTGCTTTATTGAGAACCTTGAGATCGTTGAGCTTGATCTCAATTTCGCCTGTCGGCATCTTTGCGTTTTTGCTGGCGCGCTCTACCACTTCGCCTTCAACCTGGATGACATATTCTCTGCCAAGAGAAGCTGCAGCCTCTGCTATCGGGCTGTCTGCTTCAACTACGAGCTGAGTGATACCGTAGCGGTCGCGAAGGTCAATGAAAGTCATACCGCCGAGCTTCCTGCTTTTCTGCACCCATCCTGCAAGGGTGACCTTTGTGCCAGCGTCTGATAGTCTGAGCTGACCACAAGTGTGAGTTCTGTACATATTGTGTTTTAGATATTTTATTCCAAATAACAAATATAAACAAAACTCCCGATTTTTTGGTACTTTTGTGCTATGTATTATATCTCCAAAAAATTTGAGTTTGCAGCAAGCCACGCTTTGTGTCTGGACTATGAGAGCAAATGCTCCAGAATTCATGGCCACAACTATGTTGTGGAGATCTTCTGCAAAAACTCAGACTTAGACAGAAACGGGATGGTCGTTGACTTCAAGCACATCAAGGAAAAGGTCTTTGACAAGCTTGACCACAAGCACCTCAACGACGTCCTTCCATTTAACCCTACATCAGAAAACATTGCGAGGTGGATCTGCGAGCAGATTCCTTATTGCTACAAGGTGACAGTTGAAGAAACCACAGGCAATCGCGCATGCTACGAAATAGATTAAGATTATGA
>CALEJC010000232.1 GCA_937898205.1 uncultured Bacteroidales bacterium | reverse complement strand
CGCAGTTATAGGAACTGATGGCAAGTGGCCAGTCGCCGAAGATCTTATATGCGTCCCTGAGGTAACGTGCTGCTGCATCCATTGCTTTTTCTACATCCAGACGCTCATCGACATAGGAGTTGATCTCAAGCTTGTAGCTTCTTGCTGTGGTATACATAAACTGCCACATGCCCTTGGCTCCGGCTCTTGATGTTGCGACAGGATTGAGCATGGACTCTATGACAGCCATGTACTTGAGCTCAAGAGGCAGGCCATACTTGTTCAGGACTTCTTCAAAGATCGGGAAGTAATACTGGCTAAGGCCCATTACCCTGTTCATCCTCGACGGCATCTTCTCTGCATAGAGGATACAGCTGTTTTTAACTGTCTCATTGAAAGGAAGATAGATAAATGAATTCATGGCCTCGATGCGCTTGATCATCTCCTCGTCTGAGACATTGGAGGTAAACTTCACGCTGTCAAGGTTGTATTCGCTAAGGACGTCGATATCTCCGGAAAAAGAGTTCTTGTACCAAAGATGAAGCAAAGAATCACTGACCTCTGTAGTGTATTCTATTGCAAGCTCAGGATTTTCTGTTTCGGTGCTGTCCGGAAGGTAGCTGTATAAGATACTGTCCTGGATGTAGTAGTCCCTTTCCAGAATGTCATATTTCTGTTGAAGCGAGTCAAGGCGCATCTGGAGCTGGGTGATTTCTGCTTCAAGTTGCCTGCGTGGGGTGCGTCTGAAATAGTCAAAGGCGCTCTGTGCTACAGCCGGGATAAGACTTAAAAGGGATATCGAGAGGAGTAGTATCTTTTTCATTATCAGTGTTATAGTTGCTAGAAAGTAAATCCCAGGCTTAGGCCGACAGCAGAGCCTCCTGAAAACGGTGCCGGACTATTGCTGCTTGCCATCTGGATACTCGGTGGGTTGATTACGCTTGGACTGATGCTCACTGCGAGATCATCTGTGACTTCAAAATCGTGCATATATGAGAAGACGTTGGCATCGATGACCTGAAGCAGATATACGCCCACTATGGCCAGCAGAGAGTAGTCTCTATATCGTCTGTATACGTCTCTATAGTATAATGCTTGATCCGCAGGGATCGGTCCTGTGTACTGAATGTTGGGGTCGGTTGCTTCAAGGTAGATGTTGCGGAAACGCTCAAAATTGCGCTTGAAGTCTGTGTAGTAGTGGGTTGCAGCGACGATGCCTCCCACATAGATAGGCACTTTCCAGTATTCTTTATTATATATCTGTCCTAAGCCGGGCACAAGCAGCGAGTACATCGTGGCACGTCCCGGATGTGGATAAGGAGCATCTTTGTCAAAGTTGATGACGCCGTCAAGCATTGTGGCCCAGTAGGCAACTCCGGCTCCCACAAAGCACCATGTCGCAGCTTTATCGTTGCCTTTGTTTTTCAAGACCAGTCCTGCGCCCAGGCTGCCGCCAATCGTGCCATAGACGATCGGGAGCTTCCAGTACTGCTTGTTGTAGATCTGGCATCCGCCGACAAGCACGGCAGAACCGGCAGCCATTGTGCCGATCTTCAGTGTGTTTTTGTGCTGGAGACCGCCAATGTACTCTTTGAGAGAAAACATCGACTCCACACTATCACTCTGCGCTGCAACATCGTCGTTGTATTGCTGCTGGAAAGGCTGCTCTCTAAACTGGGCATGGGCATAATTATTAAAGACAGCGCTCATTATAAACGCTGCCATTATGCTTAATATTAGCTTTAGATGCCTCATTAGAAGTGTCTTTCCTCCAGTGCTTTAACAAAGTTGGCTACCTCTTCGTCAGAGTTGAATCTGATGGTTATCGTACCCTTGCCGGAAGGACTGCGTTTGAGTGAGATATCGCTTGAGAAATATTTGCCCACTTTGTCCAGGAGCTTGTAATGATCGTCAGTGAGTTCCTGAGGCTGTGGCTCGCTTTTCTTCTTTTTGGCGGTGGCGCTTGGGTCTACC
>CALEJC010000231.1 GCA_937898205.1 uncultured Bacteroidales bacterium | reverse complement strand
GATGCAACCTGTCTACGAGAAGTCAAGTAACAAAAATGTGCATTATGCCATCAACGACCAGTTCCTGAAATTCTGGTTCCGATTCATATATAAATACATGCACATTATCGAGGCTGGTGGCAATGATAAGTTGAGAGCAATAGCAGAACGTGACTTCACAACAGTGAGCGGAAAGTCTCTAGAAAGCTACTTTATTGAAGTGCTTAAAGAATCTGGAGCATACACTAGGCTTGGATACTGGCATGACAGAAAAGGAGAAAACGAGATAGACATAATCGCAGAGGACGAATTAGATAACAAGATTGAGTTTATCGAAGTGAAACGACAAGCAAAAAACTTTGATGAAGCAGTATTAAGAGCCAAATCAGAACTATTCTTCAAAGCCGTCGGCACATTTAAAGGATACGAAATTATTAATAAAGGACTATCTATAGAAGATATGTAATCGCCGTATGGAAAAAATAAAGGACACCAGCAATGGTGTCCTAATTAATTAATATCTGATAAATTACTCCGCAGGAGTCCATTTACATCTGACAGGAGAGACGATTGCGCCTTCTTTTTTGAGCTCGGCAAAAACCTTGTCAACAACTTTTCTGTCAAGTCCGGAGAGTGTCGCAACCTCACCGGCTGCAATCGGCTTTCCAGCCTCTTTCATTACTTTTAATACGAGTTCCTTCTCCATATCTGTAGTATTTTAAATCATTATTAGAGTTCAGTTTTCCAGAGACCGTGAAGGTTGCAGTATTCATAGACCGCTACTGCCTTCTCATCTCCAAGAGCGATCACTGCTTCAGGCTTGTCAGTAAGATCTACTCTGATGCCACCGTTTTCTGTCTCCACATAGATAAACGAGATGTGGTGCTCTGCGAGCATAGGATGAGCCACACTACCCACCTCTACCTTGAGAGTTTTGTCGTCAATCCAAGTAACGACAGGCAGGTGTTTCTCCACGCTAGCCTCTACAGTGCCCGGGATGAGCTCTTCCATCTTCTGTCCGCAGCATACAACTGGAACTCTACTATCTACCACCTTCTGGATTACATTGCCGCAATGTGCACATTTATAAAACTTTGTTGCCATATTTTTGTATTTTTTAATTGTTATCTAATTTTGAATTATTCTAATTTACTGCAAATATAAGCATAATTTTCAAAAGTGCAAATATTTTTACAAGCAACCTTCTTCAGTGCAAAGTCCGGCACCCAGAGTGGCGATTCCGGCCTGTGCATTGAGAGCTGCAGCAAGCTTTTCAAACATCACAGTAGCGAGAGCCACCTTGCCTTCCTCATCGATGAGATAAAGAGAAGGTATCCATTTGACCTTATAATCTTTTGCCACCTGCGACTCCTTCATCCCTGCAGGGTCATAGAGCTGCACCCCACCCATATAGTTTTCTGTGACATAGGTCTTAAAAGCCTCGATGCTCCTGTCAAAAGACACAGCCACAAAAGCAACTTCAGAAGGATCAGCTTTGGCCTGAAGCGCCTTGATGTGCGGCACTTCCGCCCTGCAGTCAGGACACCATGAAGCCCAGAATTGAAGCACAACCTTGCGGCCCTTGAAATCACTCAACTTAACCTCTCTTCCTGTGATATCCTTGAGACTAAAATCGGGAGCGACAGTGCCATTGCCAAGCATCTCGCTCGCATCATCGAGCAGGCTCGAACAGAGGGCGTCAAGCATATCTTCTACCAATCGGAGTTTCCCGCTTCGTCGGTGGAGATCATCTGCAAGGACATCGAGGCTACGGCAGTGGAAATCAACCCGTTAGAAGAGAATATCTTCGATAATATCCGTCATATTGTAACCCTTATTACAGAGTAACAATGGAGAAGATCGTACAACTGAATAATGTTACGGTGCGATATGATGA
>CALEJC010000230.1 GCA_937898205.1 uncultured Bacteroidales bacterium | reverse complement strand
ACTTCACAAAACAGGCTTCCTTTTTGCATCCGTGGGTTGTGAAAACCCTTGATACGTGTTTTGCGCTGCTTCGCATTTTTAGTGTATCAAATACCGCACAAATGCAACAGCATATTTATTGTGATTTTATTATCAAAAAATTGCGGTAGCCATTGCTTGACAGTTCTTTTTGTGGTATGCTTTTTTCGGAGATGATTTTATGAAAATCACAAACAAGCTATTTTCCTATAACCACAGATTTTCCAAGGGACAGATGCACACACCTTCCGCAGAAATCACTCAAATCGCAGAGCTTTCTCTGATCCGGGGCAGCGAGATCCCGACACACATCCAAATGTGTGACGAAATTACATATGCCTTCTCAGGAAAGGCAACCATTTATTCCGGAGGTTCCTGTTTTGCTATGCAGGCCGGTCAGATCCACTTTATCAAGCGCGGCGAAGTCCATCGAATCGTAGCAGACGACAACGAGAATTTCCATTATTGCTGCATCGGCTACCATCCGGATGCCAGTTGTGCCAGTATTGGGGTCTTTCTAAACGCAACCCGGAATCGCCGCAGCTTCCTAGTGGAAGATATCGGCAGTATTAAGCGGCTGTTTTCCCTGCTGATTGACGAATTCTATATCCGGGATGCGGAGAGCAATGAGATGATCCATCTTTATTTTTGTCAAATGCTGATTCTCCTATATCGAATTCTCTCCGGAACGGCGAAAGTAAAGCTGAATAAGCAGAATAAATCGGCGTCCAACTATGCGGTCTATCAGGCACTGAAGTATATTGACCGGGAGTATCTGACCATAACCAGAGTGAAAGAAATTGCGTCGGCGCTTTCCTACAACGATTATTATCTGTGTCATATTTTTAAAGAGAAAATGGAAATGACACTAAAAGAATACCTGACACAGAAAAAATTGATAACCGCCATGGAGCTTCTGGAAAACAGCAATATGAAGATCAGCGACATTTCAGACCAGCTGCATTTTACCTCCCTGCATACCTTTGGCCTTGCCTTCAAGCGTTACACTGGCGTCAGCCCTTCTCAATATAGAAAGGAACGTGCATCCCAAGATATCCTCTCACCACACTAAAACAAATCTAAACAGCCATGATTTTTTTATAAACTATTGGTTTTCATCTTTTAAATACTTATCCGGAATTATCCTGTTCGCAAGGTTCGTAAATGCCCTTGTATCCGAGCTGTAAAGAGTGATCCAATTTTCACTTGAAGATCGAGCAAGTTTATGCTAAAATAGTCCCACAGAATGATAGCATCTGGGCTTGTAGGCATACAACTAAGGCTGTTGCTATCACCCCATGATAGATTTTTGATAGCAGAAAGTTTGGCACCCTATGGGATACAGACATCTGAGATCAAATCAAGTCAAATGGAGTCAAATCGCCTATACAAAATTGTTTAGACTGACTTTTATTTTGGCGAGTGGGAATAACAAGCCATACTGCATACGAAAACACGGTGAGTCAAGCTGACTCACCGTGTTTTGTTATTCTTTGACCAATACAACAGCAGAGATGGGAGGGACGGTAACAGAATCCTTTATGGTCTTCAATGTTTTGATGCCTGCAACGTCATTTGCAATGACCAGGTTCCAGGATCCGGCAGGGATGGGGATCTTTTCGTAGGTATCCGCTGCACTGAAGATCATAAAAATCTCAGAAGCAGATTCAAAGAGCACATCGCCGCGGAGATGGAATGCACCGACGTGGGGATGGTCGCAGTGCACGGGAACCAGATTGGACAGCACATCATAAGCGCTGGTCATCCGAAGGGCAGGATGGGCCTTGCGGAAGGCAATGAGACCCTTGTAGTAGTCCAGTGTCTTCTGATATTCCTCCCGGTCCAGCAGTTCCCATTTGATGCTGTTGACCGAGTCGGGTGATTTGAAGCTGTTTTCCACAAAACCGCCCTTGGGATCCGGCTTGGAGCGAAGCATTTCTTCACCCGCATGCATAAAGGGAA
>CALEJC010000229.1 GCA_937898205.1 uncultured Bacteroidales bacterium | reverse complement strand
CTCGGCCTTAGTGGGCAGAGATCAGGTGGGCGAGCGAATGGGACCTAATAACATAGTGATGGGTTGGACTCCTGATGGCAAGCAGATTGTCTATCGCAGCAAGCAGCACACATTCAGCGGCCTGCGAGGCAGTCTGAAGAAGGTTTCTGTCCGTGGCGGTGTGAGCGAGACTATCCCGACTTCAGAGGGTGGTTTCTGCTCTTATTCGCCGGACGGCAAGAAACTCGCGATGAACAGAATGTTCCGCGAATTCCGCACATGGAAATACTACCGTGGCGGTCAGGCAGACGAGATCTGGATCAATACTGTGGGCACAACCAAGCTTGAGAAGATCACAGACAATGACGCTCAGGACATCTTCCCTATGTGGATAGGTAGCGAGGTCTACTATATGTCTGACCGTGACAGGACCATGAACCTTTTTGCCTATGACACAAAGACAAAACAGACTCGCAAGGTAACCAACTTCACAGAGTATGATTGTAAGTTCCCTTCTCACTCTCAGGACTATATCGTGTTTGAGAACGGTGGCTACATCTATAAATATGATGTGAAGAAGGGTGGCGAGCCTCAGAAGGTAACCATCTATCTTGCTGACGACAACGTATACAGCCGTAGTGAGTTCCGCAATGTTTCGTCACTCTCAAGCTATGACCTTTCTCCTGACGGCAAGAGGATCATCGCGACCGTGAGAGGCGATCTCTTCTCTATCCCTGCAGAGAATGGTCCGGTATACAATATGGATTATTCTCCTGAGTCACACGAGAGAGAAGCTACCTGGAGCCCTGACGGCAAGTACCACGCCTGGCTCTCGGACAAGAGCGGCGAATATCAGGTGTACCTTGCTCCTGCAGACAACTTTGCAGCAGCAAAGCCTGTGACTTCGTTTGACAGCGGTTATCTTTCAAATCTTTATTGGAACCCTGACGGCAAGAAGCTCTACTTTACAACCGGCAGAAGAGATGTGTGGGAATACAATGTAGAGACCGCAAAACTGGAGAAGATCCTCCAGAGCGAGCAGGGTTCATACAGCGCTCTTAGATTTACAGCAGATGGCACCTGGGCTGCATATACAACCAGCCTTGCCAACGATTTTTCTGCCGTATTCCTCTTTGATGTCGCCAAGCGCAAGAGCTACCAGGTCACTGACAGCTGGTACAACTCTTCTTCTCCTATGCTCACAGCAGACGGAAAGTACCTCTTCTTCAGCTCATCACGCGAGTTCCGCTCGCAGTACTCTGCAGTGGAGTGGAACGCATCCTACAATGTGAGCGACTACCTGTTTGTAGTGCCTCTGGCAGCAGACACACCTAATCCTCTTACAGCTAAGTCAGACGAGTACTCTGAGAAATCAGAAGACGCGCCTGCAGACAGACCTGGCCCTGGCGGAAAGGCTTCTCCTAAGGCAGCACCGGCTCCTGTGAAGGTGGATATCGAAGGCATCGGTCAGAGGATCACTCCGCTTCCTCTTGGAGCAGGCAGATATTCGCTTGTATATGCCGACAACACTAAGGTTTATTTCCGCGCGTTTACCGGCAGCCCAATGGGTGGCGGTCCTCGTGGAGGCGCAGCAGCTGCTGCACTCAAGGTGTTTGATGTGACCACCGGCAAGGTGAGCGATGGTCCGGCCTACTACCCTGCAGCTTTGACAGCCGACGGCAAGAAGGCGCTGATCCGTGAAGGAGCAAACTACAAGGTTGTCAACTTCGGCAGCCCCGCCGGAAGAGCAGGAAATGTGCCTGTGGATGAGATTGACCTCGTAATCGATCATGAGAAGGAGTGGAAGCAGATTTTTGACGAGAGCTGGCGCATCACCCGCGACGGTTTCTATGTGGAAAATATGCACGGCGCTGACTGGGACGCAGTGCACGAGAAGTATGCACAGCTTCTCCCTTATGTCAAGCATCGCGAGGACCTCAGCTATGTGATCGGTGAGATGATCGGTGAGCTTAATGTAGGCCACGCTTATATCACCTCAGGCGAAACTCCTGAAATCCCTCGCATCGCAACAGGTCTGCTCGGAGCTGAATATTCGCAGGATGTCAAGACCGGCGCATTCCGCATCGAGAAGATCTTCCGCGGCGCGTCATGGGACGAGACACTCATCTCTCCTCTTGCACAGCCGGGAGTCAATGCAAAGGTTGGTCAGTATATCACTGCTATCAACAATATCCCTGCTAGCGCACTCTCAGAGCCTGGTCAGGCTCTTGTGGGCAAGGCAGGCAAAACTGTCGCTGTGACTATTGCCGACAATGCTGCCGGCAAGAATGCACGCACAGTCTATGTAAAACCTGTTTCTGACGAGTCTAACCTCGCATATTACGAGTGGGTTCAGACTAATATTGAGAAGGTAGATAAGATGTCCGGAGGCCAGATCGGCTATATCCATATTCCTGACATGAGCACCGCCGGTCTTGATATGTTTACCAAGCTCTACTATGCTCAGCTTGACAAGAAGGCTCTCATTATCGATGACCGCATGAATGGTGGCGGTAATGTTTCGCCTATGATCCTTGAGAGACTTCAGAGAGAGGTTTACCGCGTGAGCATGTATCGCAATGGCGCCAACAAGCCTGTTCCAAACGAGGCGTTCTACGGCCCTATGGTATGTCTCATCGACAAGTATTCGTCTTCAGACGGCGATCTCTTCCCTTATGGCTTCCGCAAGCTCGGTCTCGGCAAGCTCATCGGTATGCGCTCTTGGGGCGGTATCGTGGGCATCTCAGGATCAAAGAGATTTGTGGACGGACAGGATATGCGCACTCCGTTCTTCACTTCATACTCAACTGAGGGTGAGTGGATTATCGAGGGTCATGGTGTAGATCCTGATATTGAGGTGGACATCAATCCGTTTGAGGATTATCTCGGCAAGGACGCTCAGCTTGAGAAGGCCGTAGAGGTGCTCAAGGAAGAGCTCAAGAACTGGAAACCGCTCCCTGGAACTCCTGCCGACCCGGTTAAGAATTAATAATCATTAAAATTATAAACAATGAAAACAAAAGCAGTACGTCTTTATGGTCAGAATGACCTTAGACTTGAGGAGTTTGAGCTTCCACAGATCAAGGAAGATGAAATCCTCGCCAAAGTTGTCTGCGACAGCATCTGTATGTCGTCATACAAAGCAGCTCATCAGGGACCTGAGCACAAGAGAGTTCCTGACGATGTAGCTGAAAACCCTGTAATCATCGGTCATGAGTTTGCCGGTGAGATTGTAGAGGTGGGTGCTAAGTGGGCTGACGAGTTCAAGGCCGGTGATAAGTTTTCTATCCAGCCTGCTCTTACCTATGAGGGTGGTCCTGTAGGTATCCTTTCAGCTCCTGGTTATTCATATCAGTACATCGGTGGTGATGCTACCTATGTGGTCATCCCTGCTGAGGTTATGGAGCAGGGTTGCCTCCTTCCATATAAGGGAGAGGGCTTCTACCCGGCATCATTGAGCGAGCCTCTTTCTTGCGTTGTGGGCGCTATGCATGCTTGCTACCACACAACTCCAGGCTCTTATGTACACTCTATGGAGATCAAGGAAAATGGTAAGATGGCTCTTCTCGCAGGTGTAGGTCCTATGGGTCTCGGCGCAATCGACTATGCCATCGGCTGCGACAG
>CALEJC010000228.1 GCA_937898205.1 uncultured Bacteroidales bacterium | reverse complement strand
TGAATTTACAGCCAAATCAGCCAAAGATGCGGAACAGATTGTGCGCTTCCAGGGAGAAGCACTCCTTAACACTGTAGAAGCATTTAAGAATATTAACTCTCAGGTATTGTCATTAACAGAGAATCTTGATGAAATTGCAGATAATATGCATGCCATGGAGCAGGCTAAAATTGATGCAGTGGATGTGATTCAGAATATATCTGCGGTATCAGAAGAAACTGCGGCTACATCCCAGCAGATGGAAGCAACCATCGAAAGCCAGAATAATTCTGTTATAATATATGAACTCCGGGAAGTTTTTCTTGATCTGCAGTGGCTCATCACCGACCAGAGCGGCACTACTCTTCAGCGTCACCTGCTGAAAACCCTTGCTCTCTCTCTTGTAGCCACGCGAAAGCACGGCAAGCTGGCTTCCTGCCCACCTCTCGCTCTTCTGAAGGATGTCCAGAATCATCTCCACGTGAGGAGTTTTACCTGTTCCGCCCACAGTGACATTGCCCACACACACAGATGGCACAGACGGCACAAAGACCTTGCGGCCCGGACGGGAATAATGGCGGTCCCTGATTTTGAGACTGAGGTAGTAAGGGAATAATAATATCTTGTCTAACATATACTAAATTGCTGCTGTCTTTTCCTTCAACCATTGAGCGATGTGCTCAGGGAGAAGTGGAGACAAGGTTTCATATACTTTCTGATGATAATCGTTGAGCCAGCGCTTTTCATTTCTGTCCAGCAGATCGAGCTCAAGTATCGAGCAATCAAAAGGACAAAGCGTGAGCGGCTCAAACCTCAACCAGGCACCGAAATCGTTGGTTCCTGCATCGACGCAAAGATAGAGATTTTCGTGACGCACACCATGTCTCCCCTCGCGATAGATGCCCGGCTCAATGGAGGTGATCATGCCGGGACTAAGCGGGGTGGAGTTGAAGTTCTGACGGATGTCTTGCGGGCCCTCGTGTACCCCGAGGAAGTAACCCACGCCATGACCTGTGCCGTGGCCGAAGTTGCGCATGCTCTCCCACAAAGGATTACGGGCAAGGGCATCAATCTGGCAGCCTGCAGTGCCCACAGGGAAAACAGCTTTGGCTAGATCGATATGGCCTTTAAGGACAAGGGTGTAGTCTTCTCTCTCAAGCGCAGTACATTCGCCCAGCGGGATGGTGCGCGTAATATCAGTTGTCCCTGTTGTATACTGAGCGCCCGAGTCATTGAGGTAAAGGCCTGACTGTCGCAGGATCGGCGCATCGTCTTTAGGAGTGATATAATGCGGCAAGGCTGCACCCGGGCCATAGGCAGAGATGGTCTGGAAGCTGTCGCCCGTATATTCCTCAGACTCAGAGCGGATATCTTCCAGCTTGAGCGCGGCATCCCATTCGCTTAGCTCGCGGCCGGCATCAAGACTGCGCTCAAGGTAGTAAAGGAAGCGCACCATCGCCACTCCGTCTGTGACGTGTGCACGACGCATCGCTTCGACCTCGCGAGGATTCTTGATCGCTTTGCGCAGGGCAATCGGACTGCGTTGCATCTCAAATGCCACATTTGCAGCCAAGAGGCTGCTATAGATATTATAGTTTACCGATGTCTCGAGAAGGATCTTGCCGTCGATCTCTGAGGAGATGTATTCGATGTCGGCATAAGGCAGGATGTCAATATCCTCAGCACTTATCTCATCAAAACAAGCCTGAGTCTGCTCGTCGATATCTTCCTGACGGATCACATACCACAGTACACGATCCTGAGTGACAAGCAGATAGCTAAGTACCAGCGGATTATATTCTATATCCGAGGCGCGGACATTGAGCATCCACGCCACGCAGTCAAGCGAAGATATCAGGGCAGCATCACAGCCGGAAGACTTGATCTGATCCCTGAGCCAGGCAAGCTTCTGCTGACGTGTTTCGCCGGTCTCGATGGTGAAGATCGGAGTCTGCGGGATCGCAGGACGGTCTTCCCAGAACCTGCTCAAAAGGTCAGGAACGCTGATCACTGTGCCTGGAAGTTCAAGAGCATCAGAAGCTCCGACGCTCAGGCCATCAAGGGCGATGATAGCGTCATCACCAAACTCCTGCTTGAGCCAAAGAGGGATAGGGACCTCGTCCGGCACACGGGTCTTGTGTAACTCCACTCCTGTGCCTTCGAGCTGAGTGCGGGCCTGGATGAAATATCGCGAGTCGGTCCACAAACCGGCATGATCGAGAGTGATCACAAGGTCTCCTGCCTCTCCGGTAAAACCGGAAAGCCACTGCACCTGCTTCCAACGGTCTGAAGGGTATTCGCTCGCGTGAGGGTCAGATCCGCTCACCACTACTGCATCCCAGCCCTTTGAACTCATCAAAGAGCGAAGTCTTTCTATTCTTTGGCTATATATATTGTCCATATCACAAAGTTAGTATTCTTAAAACAAGTCTGCAATAATATTATCCGAGACAAAGAAATGCTCCTCAGGGATGCGCACCCGGCCTGCCGGAGTCTGCACCAAAAGTCCTTCAGAGAGCAACTTGTCTACTGCCGCCTGGTCGCATATATGTGGAGATATGCCGTCGCTTGTCCTCAGACCAAGCATGATCTGCTCTTCCAGTATCTCCTCCTCGCTGAGCTGCTCAAAGCTCCTGGTCCAGCCTTGCAACTGCATGCTGTTGCTGCTTCGCTGCTGCCCGTCAAACGAATGTGCCCCGGGGCCCAGGCCGATATAGGCATGACGCGTCCAGTAGGCGGCATTGTGTACTGCACGACGACCGGGCCTAGCCCAGTTGGAGATTTCATAGTGCTCATACCCGGCTGCTGCAAGCTCGCGGCAGATGAGCTTGTATTGGCGCTCACATTGCTCATCCGAGGCCGGAGAATACTCGCCGCGCTCCAGCATTTGCGCAAGCGCGCTGCCTTCTTCGATGCTGAGCTGGTAGGCAGAGATGTGCTCAGGCGAGAGAGCGATAAATTGGCGGATGCCGGCAAGCAGGGTCTCGTCACTGAGGTGACTGATACCAAATATCAGGTCAAGGCTGATGTTGGTAACCCCGGCCTCGCGCAAGATGGCAAATGCCTTGCGCGCCGCATCGGCATCGTGGCGGCGGTTCATCCACTTCAGCAAGGGGTCCGAGAGCGTCTGCACACCCATGCTCACTCTGCTCACTCCGAGCTTTATGAGCTCGCGGACATATTCCGGGCCTTTCCGGACTATGTCGTCAGGGTTGACCTCTATGGTGAATTCGTCTCTGCCGGAGCCTTGAGGCAGGGCGGCAATGATCTCTTTCAAGACATCAAGAGGCAGCACCGACGGGGTGCCACCTCCTAGATATACTGTGTTTACTGCTGTCGTCCTCTCCAGCTCTTCCCTTCTGAGTGCAATCTCCTTGCACAAGTCCGCCGCATAGACCTTCATCCGGTCTTCCGACTTCCCTGCACATGCGAGCTCCGAATAAAAGTCGCAGTAGGTGCAGAAGCTCCTGCAGAAAGGGACGTGGATATAGATCATTATCTGAGCATCAACTCGGTAGAGCCAAGTTCAGACTGCTCTGTGTAGGCCTTTACTGTGTAGATACCCTTGGCAAATGAAGGGATGTTGTTGATGTAGATACCAAGCTCAACTTCGTTGCCCTGATAATCCACCTCGCGGGAAGCTGTAGCTTCAAGGGTCTCCTCTCCAAATGTAAATGTCGTGCCTTTGCCGTCCTGAAGCAGGTTTCCTTGCGGGTCAAAGACTCTTACATAGATTCTGACAGGTCCTCTCTGAGCAAGCTCGTTTTCTACGAGAGACAGGCTGACGAGCATCCTGACAACACGGTTGGACTTGTCTGTCACCTTGTCTGAAGAGTTAAACGCCTCCATCCTGAAACCTCTTGCCTTAAGGATAGAGCCGACATTTACTCTCTCGCTCAGGCTCTCAACCTGCTCTGTGAGCTCTCGGTTGCGTGCCTGTGAAGCTCTGGCCTCTCTACGGGCGCTTGCTGCTTCCTGGGTGAGCTTCTCATTGAGCGTGTTAAGAGAGTCTATCTGGACGATATAGCCGCGCATGATGGTGCGGAGGGTTCCGAGCTCCTTCTCATATTGGCGGATCTTTGCACGATTGGTCGCTTCGGTTTTCTTCACTCTATCGATGAGCTGCGCAATCTCCTCTCTTGAAGAGTCAAGCTGAAGATTGATGGTATCGTAGTCAGATGAGAGAGTCTCAAAATCTGTCTGAAGCGCCTCAATCTGGGCTGTAAGGTCTACTTTTTCCTCGTTGAGCTGCTCTACAAGGTTGTTCTTTGTGATCATCACATAGGCCAGAGCCGCAGCAAGAGCGACTGCAACGACAATCATTATAATCATGGTAGTCTTGAGGCCGCCATTGGCTTTTTTCTCTGCCTCAATCCTTTCAAGTCTCTCAAGTGGATCTTCTCTTTGCATAATTAAATCGTTTATGTCTCACAAAAATAGCAATTTTTACTAATTTTGTGCCTATGAAGTATATTATTAGATCTATCAAGTACTTTTTCTACTTAATGATAGTACTTTGCCTGATTTTGGCGATTATGGTCGCTGCAGGTTTTGTGGATAGCAATGTTTCAAATATGTTTGTCAACGGATATGATTCGCTTTGGCAGATCGCCCTCATCATGGCGGTGTTTGCATTGATCTATCCCAGATTTGGCTACACAAGCAGGACTGCTCACATCTATGGTTCTGCAGAGCAGGCAGAAAGCACTCTTGCCAGAGTCATGGATATCCATGAATACAAGCTCAAGAGCAATGAAGGAGGTCAAAGATGCTACATCAAGCGCTCTCCTATCGCAAGAGCTTTCAGGATGTGGGAAGACCGGATCGTCGTAAGCTCCGCACCGGGAGGTTTTGAAGTGGAAGGTTCTTCAAAAGATGTTGTAAGGATTGTCAGCGGACTCGAGGCTGCTAATCAGCAAGAAGATGTTTAGCGGCAGCGTCCAAAGCCTCATAGAAATCTGATCCGAAATTGTCCGTGAGCGGTTTTTTAAGAAACTCGTATACACGGACATTTTCTTTTTTACCCTTGTCAAACGCACATTTGCAGATGTCCCAACGGTGGAGGTTGAGAGCCATGCCTCCGTTTTTAAATCTGGTCACGCGGATGGGATAGAGCGAGCAGGAAACAGGCTTGCGGAGACCACATTTCTCTATTGCACAGAGCGCTTCACCGGAAGGGCCGAAATGACAAAAAGCACATTCGCAGCTGCCTTCCACAAGAGGAGTGACTATATCTCCGTCTCTGTCGATTTCAAAAAAACCTTTGGCGTCCACAGCATCACGGCCTTTCTGGGTCATCTCCGCACAAAACGCCGGATAGTCTCTTTCTATAGTCTCGGTCTCACTTTCTTCCATGGGAGCTCCACTGTCGCCTTCGATACAACAGACACCGCGACAAGTCTCGTAGTCACAGGCAAAAAACTCCATCACCACATCCTCTGAAACAAGGATATCACCGATTTCTATAATAGCACCAAATTGTTTTCTCATTGATTTACAATATAACGTATTCTACTTCTGTGCCTGAGCAAAGCTGCTTGAGCATCTGCGACACAGACTCTGCACTGACCGCATTGAGCGCGCTGTCAAACCCTGTGGTCAGGTCCTTTCCTTCACTATAACGCACCAAAACATCGTCGATGAGCCTGTCCGGAGTGTTTTGTCTGAAAGTCTGGACACCTTTAATCTCGTTTTTATAGGCTGCCAGATCTTCTTTTGATACTACAATCTCCGGAAGTTTGGACTTCACATAGCGCACCGCAGACAGAAGTGTCAAAGGATCAGACACGACGACGCCTTGAGGCAGGCCGTCCGACTTGCACAGATGACAGTTGAAGTAGGCTGTCGCCCTCTCGTTTGGAAACAAGTCCACCCTATTGTCTGTCTGCATATATGCTCCGTGGTCAGCCAATACTGCAGTGAGCTCTTTATCAATCACTCTGACGGCTATCTGGAATGCCAGGAACGACTGGAGATTGAAGGTTATCGGAGTAGACAACGCAAAGCTGACACCAAGCTCCGCTCCACCTACCAGACCCGGACGAGCCTCTTTTATAAAGGTCACTGCTCCGCTTGCATAACGGGTGGTGATGTGCGGCCTCTGGGCATATTTCTTCTGCACCTGGAAGTTGCCTACCAGCGGCAGCAGCTGCTTCTTCAGCTCGTCTTCTTCAAGATCTCCCACCAAGACGATCAAACCATCATTGACCTTTGAGAAGGCCTTCTGGAAATAGGCTTCGGCTCTTTGTGGAAGGTCATCTTGCAGAGCTGCAAAGTTTTTGCGCTCGGAGTATAGGTAATCAGGATGCATCACACTATCCATCAACGAGTTGACATTGGTCGGCGACAGCAGATCCATGTCTATCCTCAACGACTCCTCCTGCTTGTATTTTGCAAAGGCTTCAGCATTTGGCGTGCGGTGGTAGGACAGCGACAGCAGCGCATTCATCAAAAGATTGAAGTTTTCCTTGGGGGCTTTGCCGCTGATGCGAAGGTCTGATACGGTGACCTGCTGGTTCATCGTGATGCCGTGAGACAGAAGGGCTTTCCTGAAATCTTCTCCGCTCAGGCTCGCCACATTGCTGATCTCAAGCATATCCCCCACAAAGGAAGCTTCGCCGGGCTTGAGACCCTCGACATCCGAAACGCCCGAACGCAACATCAGCGAATAGTAGAATTCGCCCGGCGTGTTGAGCTTTTTATAGACAACCCTGACACCGTTGGAGAAAGTCCACAATTCTCCGCCGGAAACCGGCTCCTTGGTCTCGCTCCTGAGACGCATCTTCACCTCCGGAAATGCAAAGCTCAGGGAATCACGATAGCTTGGCTTGTAGTCAGTAAAGAATTCGTCTCCCTGAGCCCATGCGCTGCTAAACATGGTCTTGACTTCAGCCTCATCCACACTTGACTCGGGCACATCATAGCGCAGAGTCAGGTTGTGAGACGGGTCGAGAAGAGCACTCACAAAACTATTGAACAAAGGGAGTTCTTCCTGTCTGGAAAGGGCTGTGCTTGCAAAGAACTTGTTGATTGTGTCATCTGAAGCCAGATTTGACCCATATAGATAGGAAGAGACACATTTGTCCACATAGTCCTTGTTGGTTGTCATCTTTGACAGCGTGCCCATCTCGGCTTCGGTAAACATCTTGTGTTTTGCTCTCTCAAACTCTTCCAGGGTCGCTCCGCCATTGTCAAGAGAGGCAAGAGTTGAGGCAAACAGCTTTGTTGCTTCACCGATGTGCTTTGAAGAGGTGTAGAGGGTAAATGAAAACCTCTCATCCTCGGCACTCATCGAGCTGTCCTGATATCTATAGTTGAAGTCTGCGAGAGGCACGGAGTTGCTATCAAATATCT
Organism: uncultured Bacteroidales bacterium; assembly: GCA_937898205.1. Classification (GTDB taxonomy): domain Bacteria; phylum Bacteroidota; class Bacteroidia; order Bacteroidales; family UBA932; genus Cryptobacteroides. Next base: position 5,351 of record CALEJC010000228.1, on the reverse strand, counting down.
CTGATATTCTGTCATTTACTATCTGTCCGAGAATATAGGCATAGGTCTTGGACACCAGAGGCTGGTAGGTGTTCATGTACTCGTGGGGCAGCCTTGCGCTTGAGAAGATCGCGTTGATCGCAGCCACATCACTGGTCTGATTGTACAGGACTCTCAGAGACATCGAATCCCTAGGCGTCCACTGATATGAGGTGTCTACCTGAGGTCTCTGCAGAGGAGGAACTATCATAGACAAGAGCTCTAGCTTTTCCTTATAAGAAGAAGAGTTGATATCGCCGCTCACCACGAGCGCCTGAGGGACATCTGACTCTCTTGCCATGTTTAACATGAGGTATAAGGTAGAGTCCGTCTTTGCCTTGTTGTATACAGGCACATTCTGGAAACGATATACTGTGGCAGAAGGAAGATGCTCGATAAAACCTGACTCTCCATATGCCACACCGCCTTCCGAGAAGAATTTATATGGTTTGCGCTCGCCCCACAAAGGCAGGGAGTCAAGGATAGAGCGTTCCGCTTCATCGTCGCAGTGCTCACGTCTGATCAGCGCAAAGTCTGCAAACCCTTTCTGGCTTGAATTGGTGACAAGATAGTAATCCAGGCCACAAGTCAGACTGCCTTTTGAAATCTCTTTTGCCACCTGAAGCGACGGAAGAGACTGTCCTTGCATCTTATTAGGGAGCAAGAAAAGAAGCAGGCATAATAATTGAAGTCCTCTTTTTGGCATAAAATCTTGTTTGAGCTACAAAAGTAAAAACATTTTTTACTACTTTTGCACTTTGCTGATAATATAACAATTATAATACCATATTATGAAAAGAATCATTGCTATTATCGCTTCACTCTCCCTTGGTTTCGGCGTAGCAAACGCTCAGGACCTTCAGTCTATTACAGAAATGTATAACACTGCAGCTTCATCTATCGCTGTCAACAAGACCAGCGCTCTCTCAACTTTTGAGCAGGTTTACGGTCTTGCAACAGCTCTTGGTGAGGAAGGCGCAGAGATTGCAGAGCAGTGCAAAGGCATCATCCCTTCTCTTTACCTTGCAATCGCCAAGGACCTCGTGGGTGAGTCAAACTACGATGGTGCAATCGCTCAGTTAAACAAGGCTATCGAAGTTGCTGACAAGTATGCCAACGCAGAGGTTGCTACAGAGGCCAAGGAACTCATCCCTCAGGTTCTCATGCAGTCTGCCGGCACACTCCTCAACGCAAAGAAATATGCTGAGGCTGCCGCTATCTACAAGCAGGTTGTAGACGCAGACGCAACAAATGGTGTAGCTGCTCTTCGCCTCGGTCTCGCTCTCAACGGAGCAGGTGATCTCGAAGGCGCAAAGGCTGCATTTGCTCAGGCTGCTGCCAACGGTCAGGCTGCAACTGCCAACAAGCAGCTCGGCAACATTCACCTTAAGGCTGCTGCTGCCGCTCTCAAGGCAAAGAAATATGCAGACGCCATCACAGAGGCATTGGCTTGCGCAGAGATGACTCAGAACGCAACTGCATACCAGATTGCTGCTCAGGCTTCACAGGCTTCAGGCAAGAACGCCGACGCCATCAAGTATTTTGAGAAGTATCTCGAGATCTCTCCAAAGGCTAAGAACGCAACTCAGGTTGCCTACACAATCGCTGTTCTTTACCAGCAGTCTAAGAACAACGCCAAGGCTAAGGAGTACTACCAGAAGGCTGTTACCGACCCTAACTACGGCGCAGCTGCAAAGAAAATGCTTGAGACTCTTTAATGCAGACCCTAGAGTTATTATCTCCGGCTAGAAATTTAGAAATCGGCATCGCGGCCATCAACTGCGGTGCCGATGCCGTATATATCGCAGGGCCGCAGTTTGGAGCCCGCAAGGCCGCAGGTAATAGCTTTGAAGATATAGAAGCACTCTGCCGATATGCTCACCGCTATGGGGCCAGAGTCTTTGTGACATTCAACACAATCATTCAGGACGAAGAGCTGGAAGACGCTCACAGGCAGATGCTTCAAGCCCAAAAGGCCGGGGCTGATGCTCTAATCATCAGAGACCCCCGCATCTGTTTCTGGAAAGATATCACCATCCCTTTGCACGCATCCACTCAGTGTGCCATCAGGGATGCAGCAAGAGCCGCAGAGTACTCTCGCCTGGGATGTGCCAGACTTATCCTTGAGAGGGAGCTGTCCCTGAAGCAGATAAGGGAAATAGCCCGAAGCACAGATAGTGAGATCGAGTTTTTTGTACATGGTGCGCTATGTGTGTGCTATAGCGGCGACTGCCGCCTCTCGGAGTTTATCGATGGTAGAAGCGCAGACAAGGGAGAGTGCATGCAGGCCTGCAGATCCCTCTATGATCTGAAAGACGAGCAAGGTAAGACTCTTGTCCACAATAAAGCTCTTCTGTCATTGAAAGACTATAACCTAAGCCGAAGAATTGAAGACCTCGCAGAAGCCGGCGTGTGCTCGTTCAAGATTGAAGGAAGACTCAAAAACGCTTCCTATGTGCAGAACGTGACCAGAGCCTATGATATGATACTCAACGACTTAGTCGCAAAATATCCCGATAGATACAGAAGAGCATCCTTCGGCACGGTCAAGGCGTCTTTTGTCCCTGACGTCAACAAGACTTTTAACCGCGGATACACCGAACTCTTCCTTGACGGGAAGAAGGGCCGGTGGTCATCTATGGATGCGCCCAAGTCGATGGGTGAGGAGATCGGAGTAGTCCGGAGCATCAGTCGCAACAAAGCAGACGGCACAATGGAAGTCCGGCTCAAGACCAAGCCCGGGATCACTCTCAGAAACGGAGACGGCCTCTGCTTCAGCACACGCGATGGTGTGACCGGATTTAGGGCCGATGTGTGCCGTGGCGACAGTGTGTTGTCTAAAGACATCACCTCTCTGAAAGAAAAAACCACTCTCTACCGCAACATCTCCAGCGAGTTTGAAAAAACCCTCAACAGCAGCAACTGCGACAGAACCTTGCGTATAAATATTAACCTGAATACTATGAGAAACTCTTCGGATTCAAACCTGTATACGTTACAGGCAGAATCCTACAGCTGTGACGGCAGATGTATCAATAAAGAGTGGTCGATTGAAGCGCCAAAGGCCAATAATTGTCAAAGAATGATCTCAATGCTGCGCGAGCAGATGTCCAAGCGAAGCAGCATATATGAGTTTTGCGTCGAGGAGATCGGCGGAGACCTTGAAAATCTGCCTCTCCTTAAGTCTGCAAGCATCAATGCAATGCGCCGCGAGATCGCAGAAGCCTTTGATAGTCAGGAGTGTATCAGGATACCTCTGACACAAGGCAGGCGTCCTGCCACAGAGACTCAGATCCCATCAGAATCCAGAAACTACAGATTTGATGAGTTGATGCGCAGCAAATACTGCGTGCGTCATGAACTCGGACTTTGTCCTCGCCAGAGCAGCCAAGGCAGCAACCATCCATTATATCTGGAAAACAATGGAAGGAGGTTCAAACTGTCCTTTGACTGCGCGGCATGTGAAATGACTCTTAGTTCAGACTAAATCCCAGCATCACTCCTCCAAAACGGGACAGACTATATGGCCCGTCGGTAAAGAACTTCTGGTGGAGTTGTCCTCGCCACACGATATCATCTCTATCCCGATATGGGATCTCCACATCAAAACCGTAGGATTTAGACTTGATCTTGACCGTGCCAGAGCACTTCCACGATGTGACTTCTCCACCATCATCCTCGGTGATTACCAGAGCGATGCTTTCCATCTGCTCTGTATAGTTGGTCAATATCAGCGCTTTAAGAGGGATTGTCTTTTTGAGCTGGTTTCTTTGCACGACAATCATAAAATCTGTGACTTGAGGAGAGTATTGCCTCATCTCTTCTTCTGTCTCAGCGTGGAAATCATCCACGGCTGCACACTTCACAAAGAACTCCGACGCTCCACCAAACCAGGAATCATAGTGCTGCATCATCGTGAAAGTAGTCAGGGTCAGACGACGATTGTCTGAGGCTTCTGCTCGAGCAAGATACTGCTGATATTGCGGCGAGTCCGTCAAACTCTTCAATGGTGTATACATAGAGTCATCATTTCTATTGATAACCCACACCGGACGCTTCTGAGCTAGACTTTCATCAACCAGGATTGAGTCTGTAACACTCACTCCGTCAGAACTATAGACAAACTCATATCCATAGCTGGAGCTTGCCCCGTCTCCCGGATCAAAGGTGACTATAGGCGGGGTCTTTCCGTCCCAAAGTTCGGAATACGGCCAGTATATCTGGATATCCGATGCCAGAAGTTTATTGAGGTAGTCTTCCACTTCTTGAGCAGATCCGCTCTTTGTGGTCTTTAGGAGTCTCTCCTTCAATAATTCTTTGAGAGGCCTTGAATATGTGCCTACAGCTTTTGTCTGTTTGTCTCCGACTCCTGCGCCCGGATTGGTCAGAAGATCTTCAAACATATATTCCTCGTCATAGCCATTGGTAGTTGAGGAGTTGACGGCATCAAATACCTCGCGGAACTGTTCTGCACCGACAGGGAGTTCGGAGATGAGCTTGGCCACATTGTCCAGCTCCAAGGACAGCTCCGGGTCATCCAGGATAATCGGAGGCGTTACGATCTCCAGCCTGGGCTCGTTACATGCACTCAAGACAAGTGCAATGATTAAAGAAATGTTGGGTAAGCGTTTCATAGCATAAGAATTTTGACTCACTTGTTTTCGTTGCAAAGTGAGCAAATTGTTTTGACTTATGCCCTATGATAAACGATTAAGAAAACAAGAATTGCTGTTTTTTATCTCTTCCGCGCAAAGCGCACGATGCGGTTTTTGGAAAAGATATCCTTGATGACCGTCGTGTCTTCAAATCCTGCACGGCAAAACAGCTGTGCAGTCTCATCGGCCAGATGCTCGTTGATCTCAACAAGGCCCACCCCGCTATCCTTCAGCAACTTAACCGCCCATCGCGCCACAGCTTCATAGAAGAGCAAAGGATTTTCATCGGGCACAAAAAGCGCAAGAGAAGGCTCATAGTCAAGGACATTGGCCCTCATCTGCGACTTCTCCTTTTCCATTATGTATGGAGGATTGCTCACGATCAGATCAAACTTCTCCCAACTCGGGATCTCGTCTGTTTTAAGTATATCAGCACAGATAAATTTTGGAGGATTTTCTGTTTTAAACTGACTTTCCGCAATAGCAAGGGCTGCAGGAGAGATGTCGACACCCACAACCGCACTGCTCGGGAGCTCGCCGGCAATTGACCACGCTATGCAACCGGAGCCGGTGCATAGGTCAAGCACCCGCGTGGGCTGAGGCAGGGAGAGAAGACTGCGAAGCGAAGCAGCTACCAGCTCTTCCGTCTCGGGACGCGGGATGAGCACGCCCGGAGCG
>CALEJC010000227.1 GCA_937898205.1 uncultured Bacteroidales bacterium | reverse complement strand
CTCTCAGTCGTTGCTGTTGTGCTAGGCGGCTACTTCCTTTTTAAAAATCAACTCGGGCCTGAAGGACCTATCATGGCCGCTTCGTTGACAGGACAATATACAGGAGGCGCCGGCAATCTTGCGGCGGTCAAAATGATGTTAAATCTTGACAATACGACATTTGTCCTACTGTCGACATGCAATCTCATCGTCTCGTTTTTCTATCTGATGTTTCTGATGAGCGGTGGCATCAAACTCTCAAGAAAGTTTGTGGGAGTCACTACTACCACCTCCGATAGGATCAATAAGGATGAGTACTTCGATGATAATCCCTATAAAGACTTTGCCAAGAAGAAGTCCGTCATCCAGCTGCTCAAGGTTCTAGGTTCTGCAGCAGTCATTACTGTCGTTTCCCTGCTCTTTGCCAAGCTCTTTAAGGAAGACTACTTTATGATCGTGCTCATCCTCACTCTCACCACAATCAGCATCATCCTCTCTTTCTGCAAGGAGGTAAAGACCTGGGATAAGAGTTACGATGCAGGCATGTATCTGATCTATATCTTCTGTCTTGTGATGGCGTCTATGGCTGACCTCAGCAAGCTTGACTTCAAGAGCAGTCTTTATGTGCTGATTTTCCAGGCAATAATCATCTTCGGATCTTTCTTCCTGACACTTCTCTTTGCCAAGATCTTCAAGCTCGATGCCGACTCAGCCGTGATCACGTCAGACACCCTGATCAACTCCCCTATCTGTGTGCCTATGATTGCCGCTTCGATGAAAAACAGAAATGTTATAATCACCGGAATCACCAACGGCATCGCCGGTTATGCAGTAGGAAACTATCTCGGATTTATTATATATCAGATACTTACATAGGCACTGTAAAAATTCTTATTGCTTTTTTGAGTCAAAGTTGCTATCTTTTCACAATCAAACCGAGAAACAACTTTGATTATGAGAAGAATAATAGAATGTGTACCAAATTTCAGCGAAGGCAGAGACCCTCAGATCATCAATGCCATCGTTGACAGTATAGAGAAATCGGGTGGAGTAAAAGTCCTCAATGTAGACCCGGGCGAGGCCACCAACCGCACAGTCGTCACCTTTGTGGGCGAGCCTGAAGCAGTGGTAGAAGCTGCTTTTCAGGGTGTGAAATGTGCTTCAGAGCTCATCGATATGCGACATCATCATGGCGCACATCCGCGCTCAGGTGCTACAGATGTGCTCCCTCTCATCCCTATCTCCGGAATCACACTCCAAGAATGCGCTGAACTGGCAAGAAAGCTGGCTGAGCGCATTTTTAGTGAGCTTCAGGTTCCATGCTATTGTTACGAATCCGCAGCATTCAAGCCTGAGCGCAAAAACCTTGCGGTCTGCCGTGCCGGCGAATATGAAGCGCTGCCAGAGAAAATTGCAGACCCTGCACGTCGCCCGGACTTCGGTCCTGATGTGTTTACAGATGCAGCAGCGCGCAGCGGAGCAACCAACGTGGGCGCTCGCGATTTCCTCATAGCCGTCAATTTCAACTTAAACACCACCTCGACGCGCAGAGCCAATGCGATCGCATTTGATGTGCGCGAGAAGGGCCGCCCTAAGCGTGAGGGAAACCCTATCGTCGGCAAGATCATCCGAGATGAAAACGGTGAGCCGGTAATGATCCCGGGCACTCTCAAGGGATGCAAGGCAATAGGCTGGTATATAGACGAATACGGCATCGCGCAGGTGGCGATGAATATCACGGATATCAACGCCACCCCTCTTCACAAGGCATTTGAAGAAGTCTGCAGAGCTGCGCATGCTCGCGGTATCAGAGTCACAGGCACAGAGATAGTCGGCCTGGTGCCCAAGCGTGCTCTCATAGAAGCCGGACGCTATTTCCTTGAGAAACAAAGCAGATCTACAGGCATCGATGAGTCA
>CALEJC010000226.1 GCA_937898205.1 uncultured Bacteroidales bacterium | reverse complement strand
TCTTGGCGGTATCCATAAACGAAGAGAAGAAACCTTCTTGAGCCGGATAGTTGATAACACTATATTCTTCAACTTCGGCCTTTTGGGCTGCGATTTCCACCTTGGCGTGCTCGATGATCTTTGCGGCTTCCTCTTCGGCCTTGGCTTGTGCGATGGCGATGATGCGATCGCGTGACTGGGCTGCTTCTTGAAGGATGCGGCTATGCTCGAGTTTGGTTTCCTCTACCATCTTAGCGTGCTCCTGAGCCATATCTGCAAGTCGCTGCTCGGCTTCTTCAGCCTTTTTGAGCGACTCGGCGATGTGATCGGAGCGCTTGGCTATCATGCCTGTGATTACAGGAAAGCCAAACTTGGAAAGGAGAAAAAGCACCAATCCAAAGATGATGACCATCCAGAACAGGAGACCAAAGTCAGGCGTAATGAGTGACATAATCGACTAGAGGACAGCCAAAAGACACACGATCACTGCAAAAAGACACACACCCTCGATGAGCGCACCGATGATGATAGCAGTAGTACGGAGACCACCTGCGATCTCAGGCTGACGAGCTGATGCCTCCATTACTGATTTTGCGAGCTTGCCGATACCGATGGCTGCTGCAAGAGCTACGATACCTGCGCCAATTGCACCACCCACCTTACCGAGTGCCGCAGCTTGAAGAATAGAAAATAGTAACATATCAATAAAAATTTTAGTTGTTTAATGTTTTTGTTGTGCCATGCCGATAAAGACGGCAGAAAGCATAGTAAATACGTAGGCCTGGATAAACGCCACCAGCACTTCCAGACACGACAGGAACACACCAAACAGCACCGAAACAAAAGTAAGAGATCCATTGAGGACGGCTCCCATCTTGGCGGTGATGAAGATGATGCCTATTACGCTTAGTATCATGATATGTCCCGCGAGGATATTGGCAAAAAGCCTTATCATCAGCGAGAACGGTTTTGTAATCGTGCCCACAACCTCGATCAGAGGCATGATAGGGAGAGCCTTGAGGAAGATAGGAACTTCCGGCCAGAAAATCTCCTTATAGTAATGTTTGGTACCAAACAGATTGACTGCAAAGAATGTAAACAGAGCCAGCACACAAGTCACTGCAATATTGCCTGTTACATTGGCTCCTGCAGGGAAGATAGGGATGATGCCCAGCAGATTGTTGATGAGGATGAAGAAAAACGCCGTCAGCAGATAAGGAGAAAACTTGGCATGGTTAGGACCGATAATATCCTTGATCACATCGTCGTTGATCATCACGATCACCGGCTCAAGCAGTGCAGCGATGCCTGTCGGCTTCTCCTTGAGCACATCGTGCTTGCGATACCACCTTGAGCAGAGAAGTATGAGTGTGACAAGCAATAATGCGCTGAACATCAGACCCACTACATTTTTGGTGATGGAGATATCGATAGGCCTCTCCATGGTCTGTGCGTTGACGAGCTTGCCATCTTCATTGAGGGTATATCCATGCTCGGCCATCCTGCGGGAGCTGAAGACCTTGACTCCGTCTTCGATGATGATG
>CALEJC010000225.1 GCA_937898205.1 uncultured Bacteroidales bacterium | reverse complement strand
GACAGGAAATAACGAAGGTTGTCTCGCAAGTCCTCTTTTGACACACCGTCATAACGCGAGAGCAGCTCACGGAAAAGCCCCACAGGGTCAGCGTCACCTTCCTTTATATTACCACTGATAAATCCTTGAGTCTTGACAATAATAGTGTCGATCAGCTGCGCTTTGTCCTCCTCTGTCATCGTTGCGGCCAGGGCATCCACTCGTGCAAGCAGCTGCGCATCATAGTCCTTGCGGGCACACTCCCCTCTTACTATATATATGTCAAAGTAGGCATACTTTGCCTTATCGAAATACAGGCTGTATGCTCCGTCTTCACACGGACGGAGAAGGTCGGTCCGAACCCAATCAATCACGGGCATAAAGTTGTAACAGACGGTTTTTATGCCTGCTTCTCCAAGATTGATGAGACTTTGTTTATAATTGGCGATGAGCCTGTTGCGTTGCGGACCTCCATATTTTATGGCTTCACTCACAGGCAGACTCTCAACCACAGACCACCTCAAGCCCGCATCTTCAATCTGCGCTTTATGGGCATTGATGGCTTCCTGAGTCCAGATTTCGCCATTGGGGACTTCATATAAAGAACTCACAACACCCTCCACTCCTATCTGTCGTAACATCGGGAGGGTGATGCGGTCTTTACTTCCAAACCAGCGCCAGGTTTTTTCCATTATCTGATCGCCTCAAGATTGTTCTTAAGCTGAGCGACAGAACTTGCGCCCACAATTACAGAGGTGACCTCCGGGCGACGGAGAATCCATCTCAGGGCATACTGTGCCAGGCTGAATCCTTGCTCTGCAGCTTCCGCGTTCCAGGCCTTGAGCTGAGCGACAAGCTCGTCGGTGAGCACGTCCTTCTTCAGGAAATGATTGACTGTCATGCGGGAGCCCTCAGGGATGCCGTTGAGGTATTTGTCAGTGAGGAGGCCCTGAGCCAATGGAGAAAACGCCACAAAGCCGGCACCTGCAGCTGCGGCACCTTCAAGCACATCGTCTTCAACTGCCCTATCAAGCATGCTGTAGCGTCCCTGATAGACAAGACAAGGCACCTTCTGCTCGCGAAGGTAGGCATAGGCCTGCTCCGCCATCGGCTGCGGGTACTTGGAGATGCCCACATAGAGAGCCTTACCCGAGCGCACTATATCAACAAGCGCCTGCATCGTCTCTTCGAGCGGAGTATTTGGGTCAGGACGGTGAGAATAGAAAATATCCACATAGTCAAGTCCCATCCTCTTGAGACTCTGGTCAAGCGAAGCAATGAGGTTTTTACGAGAGCCCCACTCGCCATATGGACCCGGCCACATATCATGACCGGCTTTTGTGGTAATGAGTATCTCATCACGATGCGACTTCAGGCTATCTTTATATATACGCCCAAAAGTTTCCTCGGCAGAACCATATGGAGGGCCATAATTGTTTGCAAGGTCAAAATGAGTGATGCCCGAATCAAAGGCAAACTCTACAATCGAGCGACATTTAGCATAATCTGCGCTTTCCCCGAAATTGTGCCAGAAGCCTAGAGAAATCTCCGGAAGGAGGATTCCGCTGCGGCCACAACGTCGGTATTTCATTGATTCATAGCGCGGTGCAGTAAATTTGTAGTTATCCATAATCGTCTGATTTTGTATTTTAACAAAGATAAAAAGAAAAAGTTTTTAAAAAAAGTTTAAAAAAATTTTGCAGGTTTAAAAAAGAGCGCTATCTTTGCAATCCCTTTCCGACAGGTAGGGACAAGTTCTTTGATAATAATGGAAGATAAGTACAAGCAAGTACCGAGAAACAATAAAACG
>CALEJC010000224.1 GCA_937898205.1 uncultured Bacteroidales bacterium | reverse complement strand
GTGGTCTTGCCCACGTTGGCGGGGTTGATTTCTCCCAGCGCGTCGAAGAGATACCGCTGTGCCTCTTCGCGGTTGCCTATCTGCCACTTCTCGCCCTCTTTCTTAAAGGTGGCCAGCTGCTGCTTCTGGTCGAGCTTCTTACGTTTGAGCTTGAAGACGAGCTGTTGCTTCTGGTCGAGCTTCTCACGTTTGAGCTTGCATCTGAACTGCTTCTGGTCGAGCTGCCACTGACGCCGGAATTTGAGCGAGAAGTAGTGCTGCTGTTTGAAGGAACCCTGGTCGGGTTATAGTTTCCGTTGCGGATTACTGTACCTGCCGCACCGCCGTTCTGCGGCTGCTGTGGCTTGGTCACTTCGTTTTTAGGATTATTTGAGCCGCCACGAGTGCCTCCGCCAATCACTGTAGAACCTCCTGCGCCATAGTTGGTGTTGACTCCAGGTCTGCGTCCTGCACTATTGTTTACAGGAAGACGATGACCTGAGGTATTTAAAGCAGGCTGAGTATATTTGCGTGCACCCCAGTATCTGTTGCCGCTTGGAGAGAGGCCTGGTCTTGGGTGGCTCGGCTTGAAGTGTCCGCCACCATATCCAGGATGGAAGCCATGGTGATGGTGGTGATAGTGATGATCATAGTAGTGGTAGTAATGATCCCAATAATGTGAGTGCCAATGCCAGTCCCATGGATCATAGAACCAAGAGCGGTAATGGTATGGATAATAGAAAGGAGAGTGATAGAAAGAGTAATGATAACGATAGTAGTATGGGTGATGCCAATACCAGCTGTCATAGAGACTCAACGAGACTCCATAGAGGAACCACGCATCGTCAAGCCATGAATCATCGTCCTCAATCACGATATAAACGACATCGTTGTCCTTCTCCATCTTCTTAACTTCAGCCTGAGCAAGATTGGCTGCTGCCATCCTTTCAAAATCTTCTGAAGAGTAAAGAACCACCTCATCCTGAGCTGCAGATACAGGAGTCCCGTAGATGCTGTCAAAATATTTTTGACTTGTATATTGTGATAGGTTACCACAAGAAACAGTCAAGAGCAATAAAGGTAAGAAAAGTATTGATGTGCGTTTCATATTATTATCTCCTAATAAAACAAAAGTTCTTATCTTTGCATCTTGATTGATGCATGGATCGACCCGCCTTTGGATCATCCTTTATATATAGATGCAAATTTCTAAAAAAAACGCAGATATACATTTAAATATTAGCTAAAGAGAAAGATATTATGGCTAAAGAAGTAACAAAACGCGCCGAAAATTATTCACAATGGTACAACGATCTGGCTCTCAAAGCAGATCTTGCAGAGCAGTCAGCAGTAAGAGGTTGTATGGTGATCAAGCCTTATGGATATGCAATCTGGGAAACAATGCAGCACACACTTGACGCAATGTTCAAGAAGACAGGCGTCCAAAATGCCTACTTCCCTCTTTTCATTCCTAAGTCTTTCTTTTCCAGAGAGGCTGAACACGTGGCAGGATTTGCCAAGGAATGTGCCGTCGTGACCCACCACAGACTGATGAACGACCCTGAAGGCAACGGTATCGTAGTAGACCCGTCTGCAAAGCTTGAGGAAGAGCTCATCGTGCGCCCGACTTCAGAGACAATTATCTGGAATACATATAAAAATTGGATCACTTCCTGGAGAGACCTCCCTATCCTCTGCAACCAGTGGTGTAATGTGGTCAGATGGGAGATGCGCACCCGTCTCTTCCTTCGCACAGCAGAGTTCCTCTGGCAAGAGGGCCATACCGCTCATGCGACTTCACAGGAGGCTCAGGAGAAGGCCATGGAGATGGTACAGATCTATGCAGATTTTGCCCGCAACGTGATGGCATTGCCGGTAATCGTGGGTCACAAGAGCCCTAATGAGAGATTTGCAGGAGCTCTTGACACCCTCACCATCGAGGCGATGATGCAGGACGGAAAGGCGCTTCAGGCAGGAACATCACATTTCCTTGGCCAGAACTTCGCAAAGTCTTTTGATGTGCAGTTTACCAACAAAGAGGGCAAGCAGGAGTATGTATGGGCAACATCTTGGGGCGTGAGCACACGTCTTATGGGTGCACTCATCATGGCTCACGGCGACGACAACGGTCTCGTGCTTCCTCCGAAGCTCGCTCCTATCCAGGTGGTTATGGTGCCAATCTACAGGACAGACGAAGAGCACAATGCAGTACTTGACAAGATGTATGAGATCAAGAAGTCGCTCGCAGCGATGGGCATCAGCAGCAAGATCGATGACAGAGACACTCTCCGCCCTGGATTTAAATTTGCAGAATGGGAGCTCAAGGGTGTACCTGTGAGACTGGCGATGGGCGCTCGCGATCTGGGCAACGGCACAATTGAGGTTGCGCGTAGAGATACTCTCACAAAGGAAACAATGCCTCTTGAGGGCATCGCCGAGCACATCAGCGGTCTTCTTGAGGACATCCAGCAGAACATCTACCAGAAAGCTCTTGATTTCCGCAACTCACGAGTTGAGAATTGCGACTCATGGGAGGAATTCAAAGAGAAGATCGGCACAGGCCGCTTCCTTCTTTGCCATTGGGACGGCACAGCTGAGACAGAGCAGGCCATCAAGGACGCAACTAAAGCTACCATCAGATGTATCCCTATCGACAGCTTTGTGAGCGAAGAAGAGGGAGTGGACATCTTCTCCGGCAAGCCTTCAAAGGGCAGAGTTGTATTTGGTATCGCATACTAATTGATGAAAATGAAGAGACTTTATTTGACAATTATAGCAGTTATAGCTTCTGCAGGCCTTCTCCACGCACAAAATGATGTGCAGAAGGCTGCGGCTGAAGCTGCAGCTGCTTTGCTTGAAGCACCTGCCCAGGAAGAGGAGGTCAAGAAACCAAATTATTGGAATCAGTCTGCTACTTTGGATCTTGGATTTAACCAGACAGGTCTCTTCAGTTGGGCCAAGGGAGGTTACAATACACTCTCGCTTAACACCGGCATTCTGGCTCAGGCCAATTATGCCAAAGAACTCACTTCGTGGACAAATAAGTTAAACATGAAGTATGGATTCCTCTGGTCCGAGGATAAGAAGAATCTTCTTCAGAAGAGTAATGACCTGATTGATTTCAAGAGCCGACTCACATACAAAGCAGCCAAAGACAGCAAATGGAACTTCTCAGCTTCATTTGACTTCCTCTCGCAGTTTACCCGCAGCTATGACTCATATAAGCAAGACGAGAATACAGGCAAATGGGATGGACGACTCAAATCAGGCTTCCTCTCCCCTGCCACAGCAGAATTTGGTCTTGGTATGGAGTGGATTCCGAGTTCCTGGATCAAGGTCAATATTGCCCCTTTGACCGGTAGTTTCAAGATCTGTACTATTGAAGATCTGAGAAAGAACTATGGTATGAAGCTCAAGGAAGAAGGGCTTGATGGCAGCATCGGAGATAATTATCGCAGTTCGCTCTTCCAGCTTGGTGCCAAGCTCACAATGGACTTCAAGGCCAGGATCAATGACAATTTCAGCTACGATACCACATTGTCATTGTTTACCGACTATCTGAGTGATCCATTTAACAGCAACCGTGTCAACTGGGATAACAGGATTTCATTCCACGTCGCCAAATATTTCAAGATATCTCTTGATACCTGGCTCATCTACGACCCGCTCGTAACCATCGAGGGTTCAAGAAAGGTGCAGTTTAAAGAGTACTTTGCAATCAATTTCACATATACCTTTGCAAAATAATGAAGAGGATTCTTCTCGCAGTCAGCGGAGGCATTGATTCAATGTATATGGCTAACAGGGCTTCGGAACTTTTTCCCGAGGCCCGTTTTGCCGTGGCACATTGCAACTTCCAGCTGCGCGGGCAGGAATCCGATGATGACGAAGCTTTTGTCAGGCAGTGGTGCGACAGTCGCGGCATTGAGTGCTTTGTAAAGCGCTTTGAGACCGACAGATTTGCTTCCGAGCAAGGCATCAGCATTGAGATGGCTGCACGCGAGTTGCGCTACCAATGGTTTGCCGAAGTGGCAGAGCAAACAGGTTGCACGGCTATTGCAGTGGCCCATCATCAGAACGACCAAGCAGAAACCGTGCTACTTAACCTCAAACGTGGCACTGGATTGCGCGGATTGTGTGGAATGCGCCCCAAAAGCAACAACCCATTGGGAGGTAAAGTGCCCATCATTCGACCGCTGCTATGTACTACACGCGATTATATAGAGCATTACTTGCGCGATATACGACATATAGCATGGGTCAACGATTCTACCAATAGCGATACTACTATCATGCGAAACGAACTGCGTCAGCAATTAGCCACATATTCTAAAGCAGAAATCGAACATATCGCTGCCACAGCAGAGCACCTGCAAGGATATGTGGATTGGTTGGAAGAGAGAGATACACACGCCGCAGGCAAAGTGAAACTCTATGAGCAACTGCGCGACTATCATTTCCCAGAAGTGGAGAAGATTTACGAAACATTGCTCAAGGGCGAAGGAGGTAAGACATTCTACTCCCCTACCCATAAAGCAATAATCAAAAAAGGCAAAGTGGAAGTGAGCTCATTCGGTGATGAGGATAT
>CALEJC010000223.1 GCA_937898205.1 uncultured Bacteroidales bacterium | reverse complement strand
GAGAACTCGGAGACTTTCAAGGCCCTGTGCGAATCGGCCGACAAGTGGATAAAGCTCGGCGTGGACGGATTCAGACTCGACGCCGTGAAACATATCTACCACAACGCCAACAGCAACGAGAACCCAACCTTCCTCAAGAAGTTCTACGACCACTGCAACGCCAGCTATAAGAAAAACGGCGGCAAAGGCGAGTTCTACATGGTCGGAGAGCAGTTCAGTGCAGCCAATGAGGTTGCACCATACTACGCCGGTCTCCCTGCATTCTTTGAATTCAGCTTCTGGTGGACTCTTAAGGATGCTATCAACAGCGGCAAAGGCAGCACATTTGTCTCCACAATCCAAGGCTTCAGAAGCCAATATGAGAAATATCGCAGCAACTACATTGCAGCAACCAAGCTCTCCAACCACGACGAGCAGCGTGCCGGTTCTGACCTCAACCGCAGCTCAGACAAGATAAAACTGGCAGGAGCAGTGCTTCTCACCGCAAGTGGCGAGCCATATATCTATCAAGGCGAAGAGCTTGGCTATTATGGAGTTAAAGACAATGGAGACGAGTTTGTCCGCACACCAATCATGTGGACAGCCGACGGCAAAGGACTCGCCGGCAAGAGACTGGCAGGAAAAATCGATAACGCGATGCTCACATCCAAGATCTCTGTCGAGTCACAGGAGAAGGATGACAATTCTGTGCTCAGCACATACAAGAAGCTTGGCGTGCTCCGCGACAGCTATGAAGCACTTCAGAGCGGAAGCTTTGAATATAGTGCTGTAGGAGGCAACAACGAAGCAATCGCCGCATGGTATCGCACTGCCGGCACTCAGAAGATACTCGTAGTGCACAACTTCGGCGCTACCCCTATCGTCCTCACAGTCAACGGAGACAAGGTGGACAAGATGATAGGATCCAGCGGCAAGGTGTCCGTAAAAGACAATCGTGTTAACTTAGGTAGCTACTCTTCCGCTCTCTTCCTTCAGTAGTATGCATCGCTTTTTCTACTTTGTCTTAGCTCTCCTGTGTCTTGGCTGTAATCCTGCTGAGCAGCCAAACGACGGCAATCAGGACGGTAATAATGACCAAGACGCTCCTGTAGTTTCTGAAAAGACTCCCGGGGCTGACTACTTCTACAAAGGAAGCACCATGTGTTTTGCTTCTTATCTGCAAGATCTTGGTCTTGTATATCGCGAGTCAGGCAAAGAAAAGGACCCATATCAAAGTCTTGCCGACCACGGGGCCAACTGCGTGCGACTTCAGCTGGATCAGATTGCCTTTGCCAAGATGGGCCGGCAGACAATAGACTGGCAGAGCTACAATCGTGTGCTTGCAGATGCAAAGAAGGCAGCGAAGTGCGGGATGGAGATTTTCCTCACGCTCAAGCCTGACTATGACATTTATACCGAAGACAATACTCATCATAATATCCTCCCTGCCGCCTGGACAGGCAAAAGCGAGAGTCAGATCGGCGCAGCCATCTATGACTGGGTTTTCTCCAGCCTGGAAAAGCTCGCATCTGAGAGCATCTATCCTGCAATCGTTGCCGTCGGCAATGAGGTAAATGTGGGATTTATGCGCCCCGGCAGCAGCTCTGCCGCTGATAATTCGCGCACAGGCAGACTCCTCAGCTATGGTCACAAAGCTGTCCGCGACTATGCAGCGAAGCACAATCCTGCTTGTCTGAGCGCGCTGCACATCGCTGACCCCGGCAAGGTACAAGGCAGCGTGAGCGCAATTGAGGCCGCAGGAGCAAGCGATTATGATGTGATTGCGATCTCCTACTATCCGGGCAAGGACATCGGACATAGCCTCCCGGGCAACAGCTTCGCCACAGTTGCCAAGATGTTTCCAAAGAAAAAGATCATGGTGGTCGAGACCGCTCATAGCTTTACAACCGGCACAGTAAATGGCAAATGGATGGGTGACTGGTGTAACAATGCCTACAACTACCCTGATTGGAACGACGCCACAAATGCTGCCAACTACACTCCTGCCAAGGGGCGTGCCTGGATTGGAGCGCTCGCCAAACAGGTTAAGGATGCGGGCGGCATCGGAGTCATCACCTGGGGCACAGAGTCTCTCCCGGATCTCCTGGAAGGCAAGGAAGAAGGCCACGGAGTGGGACTGTATACCTACCCCGCAGCCTGGGCCTACGGAAGCACTTGGGAAAACAACTCCTTCTGGGACTTTACAGACAATAACAATCTTCATGAAGGTGTTGATTGGATGAAAGATATCAAATAAAAATAATACAATATGAAACGTTTTTACAGTTTATTAGCAATCGTCCTGCTTGCTTGCTGCTGCACTCAGAAGAGTGCTCAGACAGAGGACAACACAGCATGGATCGAGAGCTCTGTAGTGTATGAGATGAATGTGCGTCAGATGACGCCCGAAGGCAACTTCGATGCAGCCACCGCCAAACTTCCTGAGCTCAAAGAGCTTGGAGTGGATGTAGTGTGGGTAATGCCTCTCTACCCTATCGGTGAGCTCGAGAGGAAGGGCTCTTTGGGCTCTTACTATGCAATCCGCAATTACTGCGATGTCAACCCTGAGTTTGGTACCCTTCAGGATTTTGATGAGTTCTTGGCAGAGGCTCACAGACTCGGCCTTAAAGTCATCATCGACTGGGTTGCCAACCACACTTCTCCGGACCACCCTTGGGTAACAGAAAAACCTGCAGAGTGGTATGTAAGAGACGAGTCAGGAAAGACCATCGTAGAGTATGACTGGACAGATATAGCCAAGCTCAACTATGAGAGTGAGGATGTGCGCGTGGAGATGGAAAAAGCGATGCGTTTCTGGCTTGACAGAGGCATTGACGGTTTCAGATGTGACGTGGCCTACAAAGTGCCTCAGGACTTCTGGACAAAGGCCATCGCAGGGATGCGCGAGAGCTATGACAAGACTCTTTATTTCCTTGCAGAGGGCGAAGAGACCTGGCTTCACGAGGCAGGATTTGACGCTACCTATGCATGGAAAGAGCATCACCTGCTCAATGCCATCGCACAGGGCACTCAGCAGGTTGACAGCCTTGTAAACTACATCAATTGGAATGCAGAGACCTACCCTAAGGACGCTCTCAGACTCTCATTTACATCCAACCACGACGAAAACTCATGGGCAGGTACCGAGTTTGAGAGGATGGGCGAAGCATGGCAGGCGATGAGTGTGCTTGCATGGACTCTTCCAAACACACAACCACTCATCTACACCGCTCAGGAGATCGGCTATGACCACAGATTTGCATTCTTTGACAAAGATCCTGTGATGGAGTGGAAAACCAACTCATTTACAGACTTCTACCGCTATCTAGCAGACACCAAGCACAGCCACCCTGCTCTTTGCAGCACAGAGGCTGAGTTTGAAATCCTCTCTACTGCCGACAACACCATCATCTACAAGCGCAGCCTCGGCAATGATTGGGTGAAAGTGACCGTGCAGCTTGAAGCACCATGGGCATGGAGCATCGAGAGCGAGCGCGACCGCATCGCACACATCGAGCCACCTTGCTGGTGGACAGGCATCAAGACTCCTCTACAGATCATGGTACACGGCGAGGACATCAGCAGCTATACTGTCTCAATCGAGGGTCCTAAGGGTGTGAGCATCACCGGCACACACAAGGCTGAGAGCCCTAACTATCTCTTTGTAGATGTGGCGATTGCAGAAAATGCAACTCCGGGCACATATAAGCTTGTCTTCTCTAAGGACGGAAAGTCATTTGACTATCCATACGAGATCTCTGCACGCAGAGAGGGTTCTGCTCAGAGGAAGGGTTTTGACAGCAGCGACGCCATCTATCTCATCATGCCGGACCGCTTTGTCAATGGCGACAAGAGCAACGACAACAGCGCCCTCACTGCTGAAAAGGCAGACTATGATGCATTCTTCGGTCGCCATGGCGGCGACATCCAGGGTATCATCGACCAGCTCGATTATATCAGCGGGCTCGGCATGACTGCGATCTGGAACACTCCTCTTCTCGAGGACAACGAGCCGACTTCGTCATACCACGGATATGCTTGTACAGACTATTACAAGATCGACCCACGCTTTGGCAGCAATGCCAAATATCGCGAGATGGTCAGCGAAGCTCATGACAGAGATATCAAGATCATCATGGACATCGTGACCAACCACTGCGGTGACGCTCACTGGTGGATGGAGGATCTTCCTTTCCAGGACTGGGTGCACCAGTGGCCTGAATATACTCACTCCAACTGTGCATTCTCTGCTCAGAACGATCCTTATTGCTCAAAAAAGGATGCAGAAAACATGATCGGAGGATGGTTTGACACTTCTATGGTGGATATGAACCTTGACAACCCATGGTTGCTCCAGTACTTCAAGCAGTGGGGCATCTGGTGGATCGAGTGGGCAGACCTCGACGGTTTCCGTGTGCACACATATCCTTACAATGAAAAGTATCCTATGTCTGAGTGGTGTGCGACCATCATGTCCGAGTACCCTCAGTTTAACATCGTGGGTGAAGTATGGTCAAACAATGTACCTCAGGTGGCATACTGGCAGGACAACAATCCAAACAAAGATGGTTTTGATTCTAACCTTCCTTCCATCATGGACTTCTGCCTCAGCACAGCCATCAACAACAGCCTAAACACAAACACAGAGTCTTGGGACGAGGGCATCACCAAGATCTATGATTCCATCGCCAACGACCTCTACTATCAGGACGTGCAGAACATGATGATCTTCCCTGGCAACCACGACACCGACCGCATCGGCGACATCATCGGTCAGGACAGACGCAAGATGAAGATGGTGATGACCATGATGGCCACCCTCAGAGGCTTCCCTCAGATTTTTGCCGGAGACGAGCTAATGGTAGTGTCCCGCGACCGCAGCCAGGGTCATGGTGGTCTTAGAGTGGAGTTCCCTCTTGACTGGGAGGACAATGCAACTCAGAAAGAGCTCCACGACT
>CALEJC010000222.1 GCA_937898205.1 uncultured Bacteroidales bacterium | reverse complement strand
AACTCCGGACACATGAGCCTTAAATTCAGCGCTTGGGCTCCGGTGATAGAAGCCAAGCTATATCTCAACACGCGTCAGGCGATAGAGTATAAAAGAGACATCGAGGATAATCATTATGTGCTGAAGACCAGATATCTGGATTCTCCGGTGTTTACTTCGGACCTGAAGGCATATATTCCGATAAACCTCTCCACTGGAGGTCTGAATATCGGCATAATCCCTCAGATCAACGCGATTATGACCAACGACTACCTCGTCCGAGGAGCGGACAAAGTCCCTGTGATGAGGCAATTAAGCTCCCTTAGAGCCTATATGATGCAGTCGGTTCCAAACTCACGCATCTATCCTCGCTGGGGAGTCGGTGCCGAGCTGGCCTACAGTTCTCGCCCATTTGTTACCGAAGTGTTTAACCCGGCCTACTATGCTCATCTCTATGCCTACACTCCGGGTCTTCACTCCACTCACGGATTTAAATGGACTGCGCTTTATGAGAGCACCCGCAGCTATGCGATCTTCTCAGAATCATTGACTTCAGCAGCACCAAGAGGATATAGTTCTGCTTCCAATCTCGCATTGTCCGCCTTTAATCACAAGTTGCGTATGTCTGTGGATTATGCAATGCCGATCCTGCCTCTGGATTGGAGCGGCCTGGGAGATTTTGCCTATGTCAGAAACTTTGAACTCACCCCATTTTTTGATTACTCTCTATACAGTGACGGGGAGCATTTTGGAAGCCTATACAGCGCCGGCGCAGACTTTACTGTCCGTTTGGGCAACCTCGCCTTTATCCCTTATGATACCCGTATCGGTGTGAGAGCAAGCTACTTGGGCGGTTCTTTATATGGCTCGCTCAACAAAATGGGGGCGCAGACTCAACCATATAGTATAAAAATGTTATTCACCATAGATCTTTAAAAGATATGTCAGCTAGACCAATCAACCTGCAGTGCAGCCACTGCTCCAAGTCTCACACTCAAGACTTCGATGCCAGTATCAATATTGCCAGAAACCCTGAGCTCAAGGAGAAGGTGCTTTCAGGAGAGTACTTCACCTGGACTTGTCCGCACTGTGGCAGACTCAATCTCATCACCGAAGCCTGCCTGTACCACGACCATGAGGATAAGCTGATGATTTTGCTCAGCCCTGCTCCGGTGTCCGGAGAAGATCTTCCTGATGGATATGTGGGCAGAGTGGTTTCTTCTGCCGGAGAGCTCATCGAAAAAGTAAAGATACATTCCTATGGTCTGGATGATGTCACCATGGAGCTGTGTAAATATGTAACTCTCAGAGAGATATCCAAAGATGTCAAGCTTAGGTTTGTAGGCATCCATGGGGCAGACTCGGAGATGACTTTTACCTATCCGGAAAACGGAGAGATGCAGATGATTGCGGTGGGTTTCAATGTCTACGAAGACTGCGCCGGCATCCTGACCCGCAACCCGTCTATAAAAGAAGCAGCCCGAACGCTCTGTAGAGTCGATTCGGACTGGCTTTCTAAATATTTCGCTTAGCGATTAGAGCTTTCTTGCTCCGTCTGAGATCACTACGTCGTAGATCTTTGGCTCGTGGCCGAAGCGTGCGGCAAACTCAGCCTTTGCTGTGTCTACGAAGTTCTGATAGAGCTCATCCTTCACGAGGTTGATTGTGCAACCACCGAAGCCGCCACCCATTACACGTGAGCCGGTAACATCCATCTTGCGGGCAAGTTTGTTAAGGAAGTCAAGCTCCTCGCAGCTCACCTCATAGAGTCTGCTAAGACCGAAGTGTGTCTGATACATCAACTCACCCACAGTCTCATAGTCGCCTCTCTCAAGAGCGTCACACACGTCAAGCACTCTCTGAACCTCGCCGATCACATACTCTGCTCTGAGGAAGTCCTCCTGAGGGATCTCGCCTCTTACCTCGTCCAACCAAAGGCGGTTGCAGTCGCTGAGGAAGTCGATCTCAGGGTGATTTTTCTTGATGGCAGCAGCTGCGTTCTCACAAGACTCTCTTCTCTTGTTGTATGCTGAAGAAGCGAGTTCGTGCTTGACACATGAGTCCACGAGCACGAGCTTATATCCCTCAGGGTTGAAAGGGAAGTACTTGTACTCCATGGTCTTGCAGTTAAGACGGATGAGGCTGCCCTTCTGGCCGAAGCAAGAAGCAAACTGGTCCATGATACCACACTTCACACCGCAATAGTTGTGCTCTGTTGACTGGCCGATGCGTGCGAGTTCAAACTTGTCGATATTATTATTGTTGAGGTCATTGATAGCATAAGCAAAGCAGCTCTCAAGAGCAGCAGAGCTTGAAAGACCTGCGCCAAGAGGCACGTCTCCGGCAAAAACAGCATCAAAACCTGCAACCTTGCCACCTCTCTTGATGGTCTCTCTACATACACCGAAGATGTAGCGAGCCCAAGACTGTGAAGGTGCGTCAGCCTCCTCGAGACCGAAGCTCACACCCTCGTTGTAGTCAAGAGAGTATGCGTTTACCTTGTCAGTGCCATTGAGCTTGATGACAGCTGTGATGCCCTTGTCGATAGCACCTGGGAAAACATAACCACCATTGTAGTCGGTGTGTTCGCCGATGAGATTGATTCTACCTGCTGATGCGTAGCCTACGCCACCCTCGCCATAAAGCGATTCAAACTTTTCTTTGATTGATTGTAACATATTGATGTGTGTTATTAATTATTTCAAACTAGACATCCACAAAATTAATGACAAATAACTATTTATGCAATATCACTGCTCTTGCTTTCTTGTCGCAAGTACATAACCCACGGCAAGCAGCACTATAAGGATGATGACGATTGAGCTGGCTCTTGAAACACTCTCACCGACACTATAGGACTTCGGCTCAAAACGCATCACAAGATTGTGCTCTCCTGCAGGCACCAGGGCTGCTCTGAGCAGGTCGTTTTCCAGATGGATCTCAAGCTCTTCTCCGGTCTCCTCTACCACCAGCGACCATCCTGCCGGGTAGTAGACCTCGCTGAAGACGAGCTTTCCGCCGGATGGCGAATTGTATCGGTAGTGCATCTCGTTTGGCGCATAGCTTGTCATCACGGCGCTGCCTTCGCCTTCGGCAAACCACGCATTGCCCTTGGCGTGACGATAAACCAGCGGCGGCAGGTCGTCGCCGACGATGATATAGCGGCAGTTCATCTGCGCGAGACCTTCAAGATAAGGCAGAGCAGCCTCTGTCTCTTCGAAGGTGTCTCCCTGATTGATTGCGCCCACCACAGTGTTGATTTCGTCTGCAAGTGTGGCGTCGATAAACTCCTGATATCTCTGCAACTTGGCAGGAGAGTAGCCTCCTATGTTCTTGTGCCAATATGAAGGATGTGAGTCGTTAAACACATTTACGGTCAGGTCAAGCACACGATAAGAAGGATCCTTGTCCTCGAGGATGATCTTGTCTACCGGTCTTAAGTTAAACTGACTCTGGAAGTTGCGCTTGGTCGTGAAGTGGTCGCTGTTGAGATATCTCTTGTCGACGGTAAAGAGATCCATCAGCACCAGGAAGCACACAAGAAGTGCCGCAGTGCGTCTGCGAGCATGTCCCATCTCCGGCTGGGTTTCCCAGGTCTTCTGCGCGTTTTTAGGCACACTGATGCCCCAGCGCATCAACAGGAACGCAGCGGTGATGAAGAGCAGCGAGCGAAGTGCATCCTTGACCAGAAGCATCTTGCGGTCGGCCTGAAGAGCATCCACAAGGATGTCCGGCATAGAAGCGTCTGCTCCACCGACAAATGAGCCCGCAAGCGAAGGGATGATGACAAAAAGTGCGCAGAATCCGGCAGTTATGCCGTAGGCCCAAAGCCCCTTGCTCTTAAAAAGATCGGCGCTACTGCCGTTTTTGACGATGCGGTCAAGCACGATAAAAGCCAGCAGCGGCAGAGTAAACTGCAGCACAATCAACGCCATCGACACTGTGCGGAACTTGTTATAAAGCGGCACATAATTATAAAACAGCTTTGTAAACCAGAGGAAATGGCTGCCCAGTGCAAGGAAAACCGCCAGTATCGTGCAAGCGACAATCCACCATTTCTCCTTGCCCTTGCAGAGGAAAAGTCCCAGCACAAAAAGGAAGATGGTGATTGCACCCATATACATCGGACCTGCGGTAAAAGGCTGCGGACCCCAGTAGAGCGGCAGATTCTTGGCTGTCTCGTTGAGGTTGCCTTGTCCTGCCTGACGCAGCAGGGCGATGGTTTCAGAGTTGTCAGGGTTGATGGCTCCGGCAGAAGATCCGCCATTGAAATTTGGGATCAGCAGGTTAGGAAGCTCCTCCCAGCCATAGGACCATGCGGTCGCATAGTCAAGCTCAAGACCTTTTGTCTCCTTGCTGCCGTCGGCCTTCTCGCTGCTGCCGCCGCGCATCGAATAAGGCGTGTATTCGAGTGTCGGAAGAAGCTTGATGGCGTTGGTCGCGATGCCCGTGCAGCCCAGCACAAGGAGAAGTGCAGAAGCAGCAAAGAAGCGCTTCAGACTTGTGCGTCTCTGCTTGTCCCAAAGCAGCCAGCCCAGCAGGATCAAGGCATAGAGCAAGATCATAATCGCCAGATAGTAAGTGATCTGCGGGTGGTTGGCTTTAACCTGGAAGCTCAAAAAGAGTGCAAAAAGAGCTGCACCCAGTCCGGCCCAAGGAAGCCACTTTTTCTTTCTCTCAAGTGCGCTGCGGTAGGTAAAGACAAGCGCAGCAAGCACCCATGGGAGGAATGCGATGGCCTGCATCTTGGTATTATGTCCGACCTGGATGATCTGGAAATTATATGAGCAGAAGCTGACGGCAATAGCGCCACCGATCGCGATGAGCGGGTGGATGCCAAAGGAGAGCATCAGCAGCCACGCGCCAAGCAGGGAAATGAAAATATAAGTGGCGGGTCTGCGTCCCGTCAGCAGGAAATCATAAATCTTCTGAGTCCAGTCGCCCTCGGTTGAGGCGTGGATGGTGGTGGTCGGCATGCCTCCAAACATCGACTGAGTCCAGGCGGTCTGGTCGTCCGGATGAGCGGAGTTCCACTCCATCATCTCATGAGACATGCCTTGCCAGCCGGAGATATCGCTCTGGTTGACAATCTTTCCGCTCAGCACTTCTGGCACATAGGCATAGGAAAGGATCAAAAATCCGATAAGAGTGCCGACTATATAAATGATATTCTTTTTCATATTCATAGGATTTCAACCAATTTTTTTGTGAGCTCGCTGCGCGAATACTTCTCTATCTTGTCAGAAACGCTATGTTCTGCAAGGATGAAGTCCTTGAGCGCATCCTTCTCCTGCCAATCATACATCTCGCCTGCGCCGACCTCTCTAAGGACCCTGGCGGCGATGCCGTCGCTCTGGCCGATGCCAAGCACAGGCCTGCGGGCAGCCAGATATTCAAATATTTTTCCCGGAAGGACCTTCAGGTATTCGGGTTCCTGGCGCAGAGGAAGCATCAGGACATCTGCTCTCATCTGCTCTTTAACTATCTCGCTGTGAGGGAGATATCCAAGATCCACGAGCTTGTCTCCAAGACCTCTTTCATTGATGGCGTTGATGATGGCGCTATCTGTTTTGCCTGCGAGTCGGAGCTCCAGCTTCTCTGCAAAGGCTTTGTCTTCCCGACACATTTCCGCAAGGCAGTCCCAAAGTTTAAGCGGGTTGCCGTCGGCAGCAAAAAGTCCGGTGTGCACGATGCGGAACTTTTTGTCATCACGAGGCTTCTGCATCTTAGGGAAATCATCCGGATCAAAGCCGTTGGTGATCAGGTGCACAGGGGTTTTTGTCTTGGCTTGGAAATCTGCCTGTACCAGAGGGGTGACTGCAATGATTGCGTCGGCTTCGTCCAAGACACTTTGCTCCAGAGCATGGTGCTTGCGGTCGGCAGACTTGGACAGTCCAAGGTGTTTGTAGTAGAAGATGTCAGTCCAAGGGTCGCGGAAGTCAGCAATCCAGCGGATGCCGGTCTTCCTTTTAAGAGCCCTGCCGATCAGGTGCATTGACTGAGGCGGACCTGTGGTGACAATAGCGTCCACAGGATGCTCCTTGAGATATTTTTTCAGGAAGCACACCGATCTTCCGATCCAGAAACACCGAGGGTCGGGGATAAAAAACTCACCTCTGACCCAGAGAGAAAGCTTTGCTCCGAAACTTTTTTTCTGCGCATTTACAGGGTTGACTTCTGATTTTCCTCCGCCTACGAGCTTGCGATAGAGACTATAAGGCTCAAAAATTTTTGTCTTGATGACTTCTGCACACTCCGGGATATCTTTAATAAGACTCTCATCCACAGCAAGTTGCTCGGGGTTGAGTGGGGTGTATACTACAGGTTGCCAGTCATGCTCAGGAAGATACTTGCTAAACTTGACCCACCTTTGCACTCCGGAACCTCCGGTCGGAGGCCAATAATATGAAATAATCAGAAGACGTTTCATAATAGAGTCAAAGTTAGCGATAAATTTGTAAATTTGTGGATAGTCAAATGTGTAAATAACATTAAACAATAATAACAATATGAGAACGAGAATTATTACCGCAATTTTGAGCCTTGCATGTCTGGCATTTTTGATGCCGTCAGTAGACGCTTTTGCTGCTAAGGCTCCTGCAAAGAAAGTTTTTAATGTCAAGGACTTTGGCGCCGTGGGCAACGGAGTGTTCAAAGACACAAAGGCTATTCAGATGGCCGCTCATGCAGCCCATGCTGCAGGTGGC
>CALEJC010000221.1 GCA_937898205.1 uncultured Bacteroidales bacterium | reverse complement strand
CTCTCAGAACACCGCGGAGCTTGACAGGGTCACTCAGCAGCTCCAGATAATAGTTGATCTTCTCCAGAAGCTCGTTGTTCCTTGCGCTGACGATAAGATGAAGTGGTGCTTCGTAATCATCGGTGCAATCATCGGTGGCGCGGACGAGGCACAATGTCAGGCTCTTTATGACTACGGCTACCAGCTCGGTCTCGCATTCCAGGTTGCTGACGACTATCTTGATGCCTTCGGTGACGAGAAGGTGTTTGGCAAGCCGATCGGAGGAGATATCCTCAACTGCAAGAAGAGCTGGCTGACAGTGCGCGCTCTTGAGAAGGCTGCCGACAAGGATGGTTTCCTCAAGACATTTAACTCACAGGCAGAAACAGCAGATCAGAAAGCTGAGAAGATCAAAGAAGTTAAAAAGATGTATGTCGAGCTTGGAGTCGATGCAGACGCCAAGAAAGAGATAGAGATGTTTACCCAGAAGGCCCTTGACACCGCTGCAGAAGCCGGATTTGACGCGGCTCAGATGGAAGTGCTCAAAAACTTCACAGTAAAACTCGTGGGCAGGGCAAAATAATGACAGGAGAGGCTACAGTAGTAAAAAACGCAGGCAGCCATTTCCTGCTGAGCTCACTCCCTGAGTGGTCGCTCTTCCCTGCCGTGCTCAGGGGCAAGGTGCGCCTCAAGGGGAGCTCTTCCACCAATCCTGTAGCTGTCGGGGACAGAGTGCGTTATAGCTGTGAGGATACCCCGACCGAAGAAAAGCCCGCTGTGATCACAGAAGTGCTTCCGCGCACCAACTACCTCATCCGCAGGTCCACAAACCTATCCCGCCAGAGCCACGTCATCGCCGCCAACCTTGATCAGGTGATTGTGGCCGTGAGCCTGTATTTCCCTGAGATCAAGCTGCCGTTTCTTGACCGTGTCCTGGTAACTTGCGGCGTCTATGGCATCAAAGCGGTGATCGCCCTCAACAAAGTGGATATGTATAGAAGCGAGGTGCCTGAAGAGGTGGAGAGGTTTAAAGAGATCTACCAAGGTGCCGGATATCAGGTGATAGAGACCTCTGCCCGCACCGGAGAGGGTGTGGATGAGCTGAAAAAGGTCTGTCAGAGTGGCCTGAGTCTGTTTTGCGGAGAGTCGGGAGTGGGCAAGTCCAGCCTGATAAAGGCCGTCGACCCAAGCCTCAATCCCAAAATAGGAAGGATTTCAGATGTGCACCTTCAAGGAAAGCACACCACGTCTCTATATGAAATGTACCGACTGAGCGACGGAGGCTATCTGATTGATGCTCCGGGGCTTAGAGGATTCGGACTGGTGGACCTTGAAAAAGAGGAGATCTCCAAATATTTCCCCGAGATGCTAAGGTTTGCAGACCAATGTTACTTCACGCCTTGCACTCATACTCACGAGCCACATTGCGCAATCAAGGAAGCGGTGGACAGAGGGGATATCAGCCCTGAGAGATATAACTCCTACCTCGGCATGCTTGAAGAAGACAAGAAGTTCCGATGAGAAAAAGCCTTAACAAAGAGATCCTAAGACTCGCAATCCCCAGCATATTTGCCAACATGACCGTCCCCCTCGTGGGCATGGTCGATACTGCCTTGGCCGGACACCTTGATGCCCATAGCGCCAGCTATATCGGAGCCATCTCCGTGGGCTCAATGTTTTTCTCACTGCTCTACTGGAGCTTTGCTTTCCTGCGCACAGGCACCAGCGGCCTCACCGCACAGGCCTTTGGACGCAACGACATGCAGGATTGCGGACTGCACCTCTACAGAGGCCTCAGCCTCTCTCTGATCATTGCTGCCGTCATGCTCCTGCTGCAGACGCCTTTCCTGAAGTTTGCGGTGGCGATCACAGACGGCTCGGAAGCGGTAGAGACACTTGCACAGCAGTACTTCTACATTCGCGTGTGGGCAGCGCCCGCTACGCTGAGCCTGATGGCGTTCCGTGGCTGGTTTATCGGCATGCAGAGGACAACGGACTCAATGTGGGCAGACCTGATCATCAATATCACAAACATCATATCCAGCTACCTCCTCACATTTGGTGTCGGGAGCTGGGAAGGCATCGGCTTTGACGGCATCGCTCTCGGCACTGTGATCGCCCAGTACTGCGGCTTGGTTTATTGCTGCCTCTGCTTTGCTCTGAAATATAGAAAACGCCTGAGCGGCACCACCATCAGACGGGAGCAGATTTTTGGCAAGATAGGTGACTACTTCAAGATGAATCTCAACTTGCTTGTCAGGTCGTTTTTCTTTATCCTCATCTACATCGGCTACACCATGCTGAGTGCCAAGTTTGGAGATGTGATGCTCTCCTGCGGAGCAATCATGATGCAGCTTCTGATGCTCTTCAGCTACTTCACCGACGGATTTGCCTACGCGGGAGAGGCCTTGAGCGGACGTTTCATCGGCGCGCGGGACAAAGAGAGCTTCCGCACCAGTGTAAGGGGCGTATTTATCTGGAGCCTCAGCATCACCGGCCTGTTTATGCTCTTCTATGTGCTTGCCGACGAGCCGTTGCTCAGGATCATGACTTCCGATGTGGAGGTGATTGAGGAGTGCAGCAAGTTCCTGCCTTGGCTGGTGCTGATGCCGCCTCTTGGCTGCATCGCCTTTACCTGGGACGGCATTTACCTTGGCGGCACAGACGCAAAGAGTCTCCGCAACTCCATGGGCGGTGCGACTATCGCATTCTTCGGCATCTGGTATCTAGGAAAATGGCTGCTCCACCCGGTCGGTGCAACAGCCATACATCTGCTTTTGGCGGCATATTTTGCTCACCTTATTTTCCGTTCTGTCTACCTGACCACCAAGTATAAAAGCTTGATGGCCAAGTTTTAATCTTCGATCAGCTGATAGTCCAGGAGGCGTTGATCGAGGTTGGCATTGCTGACTTTGATGCGCACCTTGTCTCCAAGTCTGTAGACTCTTTTGGTGCGCTTGCCCACAAGGCAGTAGTGTGCCTCGTCAAACTCAAAGAAATCAGACTTGATCTCTCGCAAAGCGACCATTCCCTCAATCTTGGTAGGCTCTATCTCCACATACATACCCCACTCGGTCACGCCTGAGACGCTTCCTTCAAACTCCTGTCCCACCTTATCCTGCATAAACTCGACGAGCTTGTATTTTGTTGAAGTGCGCTCGGCATCAGCAGCCACGATTTCGCGCTCTGAGGCGTGCTGGCACTCCTTCTCGTAGTAGTCCTGCTTCTGACTCGCCACACCGTCGAGATACATTGCCAGAAGGCGATGAACCATCAGATCGGGATAGCGTCGGATCGGAGAGGTGAAGTGAGTATAGAACTTAAATGCGAGGCCGTAGTGCCCGATGTTTTCTGTGCCGTAGCAAGCCTTGGCCATCGCTCTGAGCGCGAGGTTTTCAAGCGCCTGAGCCTCCGGCTTACCCTTTGCCGAGTCGAGAAGCGAAGACAGCGCAAACGCAGCATCTCTTCCGCCAAGCGGGCCATCCTGCTCAAATTTGTAGCCAAAGCCTTTGGCGAATGTGCGCAGACCCTCCAGCTTGAGCTCGTTGGGCTCTCCGTGGATGCGGTAGACAAAAGTCTTGGCGTTTTTCTGGGCGACATTGTTCATCTTGCCACCTGTAGCAACCCACTCGGCCACTGTGCGGTTGGCAAGAAGCATAAACTCCTCGATGAGCCAGTTGGCTTCCTTGGAAATCTTCTCATAGACATCTATCGGCTTGCCTTGCTCATCCACGATCACCTTCATCTCAGGGCGATTGAAATCGATCGCTCCCTTCTTGCGTGCTTCGGCTTTCATGATGAGTGCAAGTTTGTTGAGAGTCACGACTGCATTGGCAAGGAAATCCGACTCAGGGACACTCTCCGCTTCGATGATTGCCTGGGCCTGATCATAGTCAAGGCGATGATTGGAGCGGATGATCGCGCGTCCTATCCAGCGAGACTTGATCTCTGCCTTAGGGGTCATCTCAAATACGGTTGAAAAGACGAGCTTATCCTCATCGGGACGCAGAGAGCACAGCTTGTTGCAAAGCTTCTCCGGAAGCATCGGCACCGTGCGGTCTACCAGATAGACCGAAGTGCCGCGCTCTCTTGCCTCCTTATCCACCAGACTGCCCGGTGTGACATAATATGAGACATCTGCGATATGGACACCGATCTCGTAGTTGCCGTTGTTCAGCGGCTTGAACGATATGGCATCATCAAAGTCCTTGGCGTCTGAAGGGTCGATAGTGAAGGTAAATGTGTCGCGGAAATCCTTGCGTCCCTTGAGCTGGTCAGGACCGATCTCTTCGGAGATTGCATCCGCTGCGTTTTCCACTTCCGGACTGAAACGGTATGGAAGATTAAACTCAGCGAGGATCGCATGCATCTCGGTGTCGTTCTGCCCCGGCATGCCAAGCACATCTACAATCTGGCCGCTCGGGCCTATCGCGCTGCGCTTCCATTCGGTCACAACCGCAGACACTTTCATGCCTTTTTCCGCGCCCATCGCCTGAGCCTGAGCGAGATCTACCTGGATATCATAAGGCATGGATTTGCTCTGCATGAGCACCCAGGCCTGAGAGCCGATGGTATGGAAGATGCCGACAAACTGCTTGCCTGAGCGCTCGATGATCTCCACCACTTCGCCCTCTCTGCGTTTGTCTTTTGTTTTCTCTCTGGTCACCGCAACCCTGACGATATCTCCATCAAGAGCATGTCGGGTTTTGGAGGCCTTAACAAACACATCGTCCTCCTGACCTTCGATTATGACGAATATAAAACCCTCTCGGGTCATCTGCACCTTGCCGACAAACTGAGGAAACACCCTTCCGGATGATTTCTTCTTGCGAGGTTGCTGATGACCCGAACGAGACTTATTTATCTTACGTTTCATTTTAGAAACGATAGCGGATGCCCAATGCTATACCTTCCCAACCAAAATGAGTGGTAGTGATATAGAAGGCAGGTCTCCAATCAAGAGAGATATTGATCGGAACTGAAGGAATCTGGTACTCTGCACCGATCTGGCCTGCTACAGCGATACCGAGGGCGAGAGCGTCCTCACCATTGAGCACTGTGAGCTGTGCACCAGGGCCTGCATAGAAATTGACAGGACCTGCCTGACCGATATTAAAGTCATAGATACCCGCGATTGAGAAACCATATCCTCCGAGGAAGCCAAGGTCAAACTCCGCAAAGTTATTTCCAACATTGTGCTGGTATGAGATTTCTCCACCATAACCGATGCGGGCACCGATTGCACGTGACTGTGCTGAAGCTGCAACTGCAAATCCAAGAGCTGCAAGAGCGATAATAATAATCTTCTTCATAATAATTCTTGTTTTTCCGTGTTAAAGATAAAAAAAAACTAAACAATACCAGAGAATCCAAGGAAAGCCATCGCCATGATACCTGCGGTAATGAGAGCGATCGGCAAGCCCTTGAACGGCTTTGGTACATCATTCATGCTGAGGTGCTCTCTGATGCCGGCAAAAAGGCACATGGCCAGACCGTAACCAAGAGCAGTAGCAAGAGCATAGACAGTAGCTTCGCCAAGATTGAGCATGTGAGCCTCACCGCCGAAGCTAAACTCCTTGGTCACCACGTTGATAGCCACACCAAGCACGGCGCAGTTGGTAGTGATCAGAGGAAGGAAGATTCCGAGTGCCTGATAGAGAGATGGGCTGATCTTCTTGAGGACGATCTCAACCATCTGCACAAGAGCAGCAATCACAAGGATAAATGAGATAGTCTGGAGGAATGTCAGGCCAAAAGGCACAAGGACATACTGGTTGATCAAGTAGGTTACAACAGTCGCGAGGGTGATCACAAAGCACACTGCTCCCGACATACCCACTGCTGTATTAAGCTTGTTTGAAACTCCAAGGAACGGACATATACCAAGGAATTGCGAGAGCAGGATATTGTTTACAAATATCGCTGAGATGATGATGAGTATATATTCCATAGAGCCTTACTTTTTAGCAACAAACTTATTGAAAAGTACCATGAGGTAACCCAAAGCGATAAATGCACCCGGAGCCATCACAAAAGCGAGGATACCGTCGCCGGCGATAAACTTCAGGCCAAAAGCCGAGCCACTTCCCAGAATTTCACGCACAAGACCGATAACTGTGAGTGCAAGAGTAAAACCAAGACCGATGCCGATACCATCAAGAGCAGAATCTCCCACGGTGTTTTTGTTGGCAAAAGCCTCTGCTCTTCCGAGCACGATACAGTTAACTACGATGAGTGGGATGAAAAGTCCGAGTGTCTCATATACCGATGGCAGGTAGGCCTGCATGAGCAACTGAAGCACAGTCACAAATGTCGCAATCACCACGATATATACAGGGATTCTGACTTTATCAGGCACTCTTGGTGCAACAATAGAGATAACTATATTGCTGAGGATGAGGACAAATGTAGTGGCAAGTCCCATCATCAGACCATTCATAGCCGATGTTGTGGTGGCGAGTGTCGGACACATTCCGAGCACCAGCACAAATACAGGATTTTCTTTTACGAGTCCTTTGGTAATCAATGAAAACTTACTCATTTGCAGATCCTCCCTCTTTTGCAATTATTTCCTTAGTAACTGCCAAAGCATTGGCGATGGCAAGAGTATAGGCACGCGAAGTGATGGTAGAGGCAGTGATGGCATCGACGTCACCTCCGTCCTTCTTTACGGCAAGGACCTTGACGGCAGGATCCCATCCACGGAACTGAGCAGCAAAGCCTTCTTCTGTGCATTTTGCACCCAGGCCGGGAGTCTCGCTCTGAGCGAGAACTGCTGTATTGTGCACATTTCCATTGAGGTCCACACCAACCATCACGCTGAGTGTACCGCTAAATCCTGTGACATTGGAAACAACGGCATATCCGGCACCCTCTGCCTTATAATAATCATAGCTTACTCCTGCATACTCTATGCTGCCCTTATCGGCATTGCCGCTGAACTCCGGAAGCACCTGAGCGATAGAAGCATTGGTCTTGGCCACCTGTGCCTGAGCAATAGGCTCAACAGTCACAGCGTTGGCCACTGCAAGCACTGCCGAGCACACAAGGCAGACAGCACTGAGGCACACAACCATATTTAAAAGTGTAGATTTAGCTGCCATAATTATTTCCTCCCATACTTTTTCTGATGGAACCAAATGTTAAGAAGCGGAACTACACAGTTCATGATCAGGATGGCAAATGACATACCCTCCGGATAAGAACCGAAGTAGCGGATCATCATCACTATCACACCGATACCGATACCATAGATGATACCGCCGAGAGTGCTCATCGGAGATGTCACATAGTCTGTCGCCATGAAACATGCACCAAGCACCATACCACCGGTGAATATATTAAATACCGGACCGGTGTAGATGTCCGGGTTGACGAGGCTGAAGATGCCTGAGATGACAGCTACTGTCGCAAAGATGCTAAGTGGAATCCACGCCTTGACAACCTTGCGGATGAGCAGATAGACAAAGCCCAGAAGCAGGGCTATGCTTGAGAGCTCACCGAGAGAAGCACCCATATCCTGAAGGAAAGTCACCGAAGTCAGGTTGTTGGCTGCAAGATATTCAGGGATTGTCGAGCCGCTGTTGATAGCCTCCTTGATCACACCAAGAGGTGTAGCTCCAGAAACAGCATCAGGACGGCTGATAAAGCCCTCGGTAGCTGTCCAGTTGGTCATATAAGAAGGGAACGAAATGAGCAGGAATACACGGGCGGTGATTGCAGGGTTGAAGATGTTCTGACCCAAGCCGCCGAAGCTCATCTTAGCCACACCGATCGCAACGATGGCACCAATGAGGATGATCCACCAAGGAGTTGTGGCAGGAAGATTCATAGCAAGAAGAAGACCTGTCACGACTGCAGAAAGATCACCTACAGTTGAAGGTTTCTTCATCAGATATTTTGTGATGACCCACTCCACGAGCACACACGAAGCGACGCTGACCGCAAACACCAGAAGAGCTGCCCAACCATAGAAGAGCACAGACACCACGCTGGCAGGCACGAGAGCGATGATCACATCCCTCATGATCGAGGTAGTAGACACGCTGGCGTGAAGATGCGGAGATGGAGAAACTAATAATGATTTACCCATAGCATAAATTATTTAGCAGCTTCAGCCGCAGCCTTGGCAGCCGCAGCGCGAGCGCGGATAACACCTAAAACCTGGCCCTTGGCGATGCGAATATTGTCGAGAAGAGGAATATTTGCAGGGCAACTATACAGACAGCAACCACACTCGATACAATCCTGCACAGCATTCTGCTCAAGACCATCAAGATCGGCTGCTTTCTGAAGACGATTGAGAAGGAACGGCTCAAGACCCATAGGACAGGCATCCGAGCACCTGCCGCAACGGATACAAGCTCCGGCTTCCTTGCGCTTTGTCGCTGCTTCGCTGAGATAGAGCACTGAAGAAGAGCCCTTAACGGTAGTAGC
>CALEJC010000220.1 GCA_937898205.1 uncultured Bacteroidales bacterium | reverse complement strand
TGGAGATCCGGGCCAAGTGAGCCTTACAGAAGCTCCTTGCTGACAATGCGCAGCAGAAGATCGGAGATCTCTTTCGGAGTCTTTTGGATGTCCCTGATCAGCCATTCCCGGATCAGATGATAGCATCCGGTGTAGATAAAGGTGGTGGTCAGATGCAGGTTGTCATCATCCATGCCGGCGGTAAAAATTCTGCTTCCCCAGCATAAAATTTTTCTTTTTTTATGATAGTTTCCCATAATATCACCCCTTACAGCATATGTATATGCTTGCTTTTTGGTGACACCCTAAGGTAAACTATAGGAAGAACAGAGTATGGAGGAAGAACCATGGCATTAACAAGAGAAACCGATTTAGGAACCATATCCGTATCGAATCTGTTTTTTGCGCAGATTATTGCAGGCAGTTTCAAACTGGATGCCTGCAAAGGCAAAGTCTGGCCGGCAACGAAAAAGGGCCGTCAGATTGGCAGCCCTGCAAAATTCAATCTTTCCGAATTTGCAAACGCCATTGAGTAAAGCGATGTACGAGCGAACGCAGAACGTGTACCGCCGTCCATTGAAGAAGCGTTAGGAGCGCTCCATCTGAGGTTGTTGGTGTAGTTGTAACGCACTGCAAGATGATGCTTGTCTGTGATGTTCCAGTCGAGACGAGCAAGGAGCTTCAAGTTGTTCTGCTCTGCAGGGAAGTCAGTGTAAGAACCTGTGTCATAGTCATACTTCTCCTTTACAAATGCAGAAACTCTCTCCATATCGTCGATAGTTGCATAAGAGAGGTATTTGTTTGAATCACCTACACCGTCCTTAGAAGCTCTCCAAGGAACTGCTACTGATGGAGACTCAACATACTCTGCGTTGACAAAGAAGAAGAGTTTGTTCTTGATGATAGGTCCACCGAGAGTGAAACCGTATGTTGTGCTGCGGTCTGTATCACGAGCACCTGCAATCTCTACACCGCTGACAGTGTTACCACGCATATTTTCATTCTGGTGGTAAACATAAGCAGTACCCTTGAGAGTGTTGGTACCTGACTTGGTGATAGCGTTTACACCACCACCGATGAAGTTGGTCTGACGCACGTCAAATGGAGAGATAACCACCTGCATCTCCTCGATAGCATCGATTGAGATAGGGCTGCCGCCTCCTGGGAGACCGTCGTTAAGACCGAAGTTGTTGTTGAAGTTGGCTCCATCGACTGTGAAGTTGGCTGTACGACCGTCAGTACCTGAGAATGTCATACCGTTACCTCCATAAGGAGAAAGCTTTGTGAAATCTGTAATGCTACGGCTTACTGTAGGAAGTGAAGTGATCTGAGCATTTGAGATGTTGGTAGCAGCACCTGTCTTCTGAGCTGCAAACTTCGAGTTGGCTGTAGAAACTACGATAGCTTCAGCAAGCATCTGAGAGTCGTCAGCGAGCTCAGCATTAAGCTGGTGAGCATCACCGAGAAGAAGAGTCAGATCAGTGTAGGTAACAGTCTGGTAACCAAGACAGCTCACCTCTACTGAGTAAGGACCACCTGCGCGCATACCATCAATGGCAAAGCGACCCTCAGCGTTGGCCACTGCATAGTACTGAGTTCCCGATGGAGTGTGTACCGCAACAACGGTAGCTCCAGGGATAGTCTCTCCGTTCTTATCAGCTACGCTACCTCTCAAAGAAGAAGTAGTCACCTGAGCTGAAGCAGAGAAAACTAAAAGCAATGCTGCAAATGACAGCAAAAGGCTTTTGATTGATTTTTTCATACTTAAACTTAAACTATATTAGGATAATAATTCCAACATAAAACCCTCAACATCAACTCATTACCACAAGGTGACAGAAAGGGATATAATTCCTAAATACACTAATAACCAATTTTCCGCGCAAAGATAGCTTAGATTCTGCTCTTTAACAAACTTTTTGACTGATTTATTATAGAAAAATATCTATCTTTGCGACCTGTTAATCTCCCGAGCATAGATTTGATTGATTGCAAGCTCGGCCAAAAAAAAATGCTAAAATGAACTATCTTTTCACATCGGAATCGGTCTCTGAAGGCCATCCGGACAAAGTCGCCGATCAGATTTCGGACGCAATCCTAGATGAATTCCTCCGCCAGGATCCTGACGCCAAAGTTGCATGTGAGACTTTCTGCACTGCAGGTCTTGTCATCGTCGGTGGAGAAGTGCGCTCAGACCACGCCTACGTCGACATCCCCGAAGTAGCGCGCAGGGTCATCAAGCGCATCGGTTATAATAAAGCTGAATATGGATTTGATGCATCTTCATGCGGCATCATCTCCACCATACACGAGCAGAGTGTCGACATCAACCGTGGTGTGGACAGAGAGGACCCCGAGCAGCAGGGTGCAGGTGATCAGGGTATGATGTTTGGCTATGCCAGCATCGACACAGAGGAGTACATGCCGCTTGCGCTGTCTCTGTCACACAAGCTCCTGCTCACTCTCGCAGACATCAGGCACAATGAGCCTGAGCTGATGCCTTACCTCCGCCCTGACGCCAAGGCGCAGTTCAGCGTGGAGTTTACAGAAAAGCACCGCCCTTGCAGAGTGCACACTATCGTGCTCAGCACACAGCACGACGAGTTTGACACAGACGAGGCGATGCACGCACGCATCGAGAAGGACGTCAGAGAGATCCTGCTTCCTCGTTTCATCGCTTCGCTTTCAGAAAAGACGGCTGCTCTCTTTGACGACAAATATATCCTTCACGTCAACCCTACCGGCAAATTTGTGATCGGAGGTCCTGCTGGCGATACCGGTCTGACCGGACGCAAGATCATCGTGGACACCTACGGTGGCCGCGGAGCACACGGCGGCGGCGCATTCTCCGGAAAAGACCCTTCCAAGGTGGACCGCTCTTCTGCCTACGCAGCGCGTTATATCGCCAAGAACCTGGTGGCAGCAGGAGTAGCCAAGGAGTGCCTCGTGCAGATTGCCTACGCCATCGGCGTGGCAGAGCCTGTGAGCGTATTTGTCGAGACCTACGGCACAGCCAAGGTCAAGGGCTACGAAGGTCAGGCGGCAGATGCCTATATCGCTCAGAGAGTCAGAGAGATGTTTGATCTCAGACCGGCATCTATCATCAAGAGATTTGGCCTTAAAAATCCTATCTACGAGCCTTGCGCAGCCTACGGACACATGGGTCGCGAGCCTTATGTCAAAGACGGCATCCAGTTTTTTGGCTGGGAGAAGCTCGACAGCGTAGATTATATCAAGGAAAACCTTTAATCCATCATGGCGAAGGCAAAAGAGAAAAACAGACTGCCTCAGATCAACAACAAAAAGGCCTCATTTGAGTATGAGTTCCTTGAGCAGTATGATGCAGGCGTAGTGCTTGTGGGCACGGAGATCAAATCTCTCCGCGCCGGCAAGGCTTCGCTTCAGGACGCCTACTGCTACTTCTCGGGCGGCGAGCTCTACCTTCGCGGAATGAATATCGCAACCTATTTCTGGGCAAGCGCCTGGAGCAGCCATGAGCCGATGAGAGACCGCAAGCTTCTGCTCACCCGCAAGGTCAAGAAGATCGACATGGTCGAGGCGCTCAAGTCCGTGGAGTAAGAAACGTCAGGGCTTCCGCCCTGAAACCCGCTTGTGGACGCCGTCCCCAAACCCCTGCAGGAGAC
>CALEJC010000219.1 GCA_937898205.1 uncultured Bacteroidales bacterium | reverse complement strand
CATCGCCTCGTGAGGAGGAAGGTGCAGATTATCTCCGCCTCTGCGATACTCTTGGAGATGGTGATATTCGCCGGTAACCTTGCTATAGATGCCCGTCTTGATGTATCCGCGCATTCCGAGGGTCTGGCCGCTCATTTCCGTGAGTTCGGTGAAGCCGTCGCCATCGTGGTCATATCCGTCCTTCTCGCGATTCTGCCCAAACACCGCAAAGCCCATCTTGTTGTCATCTGTCACGATGGAAGCATTGAGCGCAGTGATATTATCTAGCGCCGCAGTGCCGTTGATGCTGTTGAGAGTGTGAGAGAATGATGCCGAATTGCGAAGCGGCTCCTTGGTGATGATGTTGATTGTGCCGGCGATTGCCGAAGAGCCGAAGAGAGCAGATCCGCCACCGCGCATAACTTCCACACGGTCAATCATATTGGCCGGAAGCTGCTCGATGCCGTAGACACCGGCGAGGGAGCTGAATATCGGACGCGAATCGATAAGGATCTGCGTATACGGGCCGTCGAGGCCGTTGATGCGCACCTGCTGGTAGCTGCAGTTCTGGCAATTATTCTCCACGCGGACGCCCGGCTGGAAATTCAGACCTTGCGAGACAGAAACGGCATTGACTCTGTTGAACGTGTCCATACCGATAACATTGACAAGGGTAGGGGCCATCATACGGGTAGTCTCGCTTCTGTTGGCAGAGACAACTACGCCGTCAAGAAGGACATTGTCCTCTTCTATCATAAAGTTTACTTCAAGGTCAATTCCCTTTTTGACCCTAACCTCCTTGTATATTGTTTTGTAACCCACGCCTCCAACCTGGATAACAAATTCTCCCTCAGGAAGATGCTCAAGGAAATAATGTCCCGCATCGCCGGTAGTGGTACCTATGGTAGTGCCCACCAATGAGACATAGACAAAAGGCACATGTTCTCCTGTCTGTCTATTAATGACGTGGCCATATACACTTGCTTCCGTGTTGTCACTACGATGATTGTGGCTGTGGCCGTGGCCGTGATTGTGCGAATGCTCATGATTTTGAGCTGAAAGACTTGAAGATATCAGGATTGCAGCCAATGCAATCCCGACCATCAGGAATTTTGGTTTCATATATCTACTAACTGTTATTATCATAAAAAATCGGGTGCAAAGTTAATGCACCCGACAAGTCATATCAATACTCAAAAATTGGTATTTTTATTGTCTAGAAGAGTATCTGATTGGTGTAATCCTCACTTTTCCATACCTTTGGATCCATCAGATGGTAGATTGGTTCAAATGTGTCGCTGCCGTTTTCCTTGCCGAGAAGAAGCACACCATGGAAGTGTCTCTGCTCAGAATCTGTATTATCCGGATTGACCGCTGTATTGACGGTCAGATCTTGCATCTTAAAGCTCCAAGTGATACTATCGCCGCCTTTAAACTTGCGCTCAACCACAGCAAAACCGCCCTCCTGAACAAATGGCACTTCTTCACCGTTGATGCTAAGCTTGTGTGCCTCAGTGTGTACAGGAAGCTTAAGTCGGAGAGAAATAGCTTTCTTAGGTGCAGATTGGATATCGAAGATGACAGACTCACCAAAAGGATAGTCGGTACTTTGAGACATCTCAAGGGCTCCGCCAGCAACAGGGATGTTCACTTCGCCTGTGTGGTAGAACGGCACATAAACGGCATTTCCGGCAGAATAGTAGCTATATGCAGCAGCTCTGGCGAGGCCTTCCGCTCCACGCATTGTGCAGCACCAATGCGCCTCATCTGTGCGCACGCTGAGATCGTGAGTGTGACGCGCATTGCCCGGGCCGAAGTCGCAACCAAAGCCGCCATTGTAGCGCTGTGAATGGCAAAGTCCGTTGTAGTAGATCAGCTCGGCCTGGTCAATATATTCAGGGTTTCCGGTGTGCATCCACAGCTGCATTGCGACCATATATGAATCCACCACGGCACATGGCTCAGACCAAGTGTTATAACGCTCAAACCAGTTATAGTTTTCATAGTTTTCTGTCATGCCATATCTGAGATACAGATCCCAACGCTTGGCTGCCTCATCGATAAGTTCTGTGCGTCCGGTGATTTCCGCATATCGGATCAGACCTCTGCAAGCAGTGAGAGACGCATGGGTCTGCGCTCTGATCCCAACAAGATCAACTTCAAGGAAACGATCAATCAATTCCTCGATCACTTCCTTCATATCCTCGCGCCCAAGGATCTTATATGCATGTATCAGGCCTTCCATGCCGATAAAGATGCAGCCGATATCGGATGACAGTATCCATTGGTCTTCATTATAGACAATCTCTCCGATGGCATCTCCCAGATTTTTTCTTCTACCCTCAGGATCAATAGGATACTGCGAATACATGCCTTTACCCTTCATGAAGAGATTATCCACGATATTTGTGATCATCTCCAGGGTCTTAGGATCTTTCTTCCATTCATAGTATTCGCAAAGGCCTCTCAGAACCCAACCGTTACCCGAGAGTTGCTGCTCATTGATAACGCCATCAAGGATAGGTCCGAAATATCCAAGTTCGTTCATCTTGGAAGGGTAGGCGGAGACAATCTGATCCAGATAAAGAGGTGCGCGACCGGTGGCTCTCGCATCCAACACTAGTCCAAGCACGACTCGGCCTTGCGCATCACCAGGCCAGCTCTGCGCCAGCTGCGAATTAAAAATAGAGTCAGGGCGATACATATCCTCCTCAAGTCTGTCAAAGTTTTTGTGAAGTCTCGTAGCAAGCTCACTTTTAATTTGAAGATTCTCAAACTCAACAGGGACAGGATGGCTACTCTTTGTGCCCACACATCCTGAAAGAATTGCAGTTGCAAGCAGGCAAGCTGCGGCATTAAATACTTTGGTCATATATGCGGTAATTTTC
The DNA here is from genome assembly GCA_937898205.1 of uncultured Bacteroidales bacterium. GTDB lineage: Bacteria > Bacteroidota > Bacteroidia > Bacteroidales > UBA932 > Cryptobacteroides. The sequence goes on along the minus strand of CALEJC010000219.1, from coordinate 76 downwards.
TTCCGTGCAATTTAGTAAAAATTCTGGACTTAAGACGTATTTAAAGTGTGCTCGGTGCGATTTTAGGCTACACACC
>CALEJC010000218.1 GCA_937898205.1 uncultured Bacteroidales bacterium | reverse complement strand
CCGTCATCAAGCACCACACTCACATTGCCCGGATTAAAAAACGCAATGCGCGACTCCTCATAGGAGTGCAGCAACTCGCCGTCGGCGCTTTTAAGATAGAGCTCCCCCTGCGGGAATGTGGCCGCAAAGCTCTCATCCACCGTCAGTTGCAGACCGCTATTGAGCTGAGCGCAGGTCAGCAATACGCCCACAGTCTCCCCTTCGCCCACCACCACGAGCTGGGTATCGCCAAGCTGGGGCAGATCATAGGCCGGCTCCTGGAACTCCCGGGAGACAGCACTCACCGTGTAGCTTCCTGCTGGGACGCTGAGCGCCTCCGGGGACGCGCCGTATGTGCCTTCGTAGTAGGTCTTGCCTTTGGCGTCACTCACCTTAAGAAGATATGAACTGACATCCACATCGAGGCTGCGGGTGAGGGTGGAATTGAAATTGATGACGATTGAGCCCGGCTCCCCAAACCATTGTTTACAAGAGGGACAAAGCAGAAAAGCGAATAATAGGCCTCCGATGAAGCTAAAAGAAGAAGTTTTCATAATGCATAAGTTTTGGGCAAATATATGTAATATCCCGCGTCAAAGAAGACAAGAAAAAGACAATTTGCTGTTTTTTATCTTCCGGGGACAAAACCCGAATGAATAGGGATAAAATTCACAGGTCACTTACCTCACGGCAAATGACCTGTTACTTAACCTAAACTTAAACTATGAAAAACTTCACCGCTAAGTTACGCATTTATCTGCTTTTTTCCAAGGATTTAGAAAAAGTTTTTTATACTTTTGCACTAAGGTTAGAAGTTTTAATCCCAAACTATATGAAAGTTACACTTAAATCTTGTGTACTCTTTGCAATCATGACACTTGCACTGAGTGCGTGCTGCTCTCAATTTGAGACAGTTAAGGGCGATGCCCAGAAGACACAGATCTACACCTTGGACAACGGCATGAAGGTATTTATGTCTGTCAACAAGGACCAGCCTCGCATCCAGACATATATGGCTGTGAAGGTAGGTGGAAAAAACGACCCTGCACAGACAACAGGTCTTGCTCACTACTTTGAGCACCTCATGTTTAAGGGCACCCAGCAGTTTGGTACTTCTGACTACGCTGCCGAGAAGCCTCTCCTCGACGAGATCGAAGCCCTTTTTGAGGTCTACAGAGTGACTGAGGACCAGAAAGAGCGCGAGGCCATCTATCATAAGATCGACTCGATCAGCTACGAGGCTTCCAAGATCTCAATCCCTAACGAGTATGACAAACTGATGTCTATGATCGGCGCCAACGGCACCAATGCGTGGACCTCAGCAGACGAGACCGTCTATGTGGAGGATATCCCTTCAAATCAGGTAGATGCATGGGCCAAGATCCAGGCTGACCGTTTCCGCAACACAGTGATCAGAGGATTCCACACTGAGCTTGAGACAATCTATGAGGAGAAAAACATGTCTCTCACTCAGGACAGCCGCAAGCTCTGGGAAGCCATCGATGCAGGACTCTTCCCTAACCACCCAT
>CALEJC010000217.1 GCA_937898205.1 uncultured Bacteroidales bacterium | reverse complement strand
GGGCCTCAGCTCGTTTATTGGTGAGTTCCGACCAGATGTGGCCCATGCTCCATTGTTCATCCGTCAGCTCCTTTATCCACTTGATCCAGTTGTCAGCGATACCCATCGACATGCGGAAATCAAAGCCCACACCGCCACAAGGCACAGGAGCGGCAAGACCTGCCATAGCGCTCACATCTTCGGCAATCGTAAGAGCATTTGGATTGATTTCGTGGATCAGGAGGTTGGCAAGCGCAAGATAATTGATGGCGTTTTCATCCACACCGTTGTCAAAGTAGTATGAATAATCACCGAAATCCTTACCCAGACCGTGATCCCAGTAAATCATGCTGGTCACACCGTCAAAACGGAATCCGTCAAGGTGATACTCCTCCATCCAGTATTTGCAGTTGGAGAGAAGGAAATATTTAACCTCATCCTTGCCATAGTCAAAGCAGCGCGAGCCCCATGCAGGATGGTAACCTTGCGGCCCCTGGTAGAAATAGAGGTCTTCCCTGCCATCCAGACAACTGAGGCCCTCAAGCTCATTGGACACTGCGTGTGAATGCACGATATCCATGATTACGGCGATTCCGCACTTGTGTGCTTCATCTACCAGCCTCTTGAACTCCTCGGGAGTACCAAATCGAGAAGACAATGCAAAGAAGTTGGAAACCTGATATCCAAATGAACCATAATAAGGGTGCTCCTGCAACGCCATGATCTGCAGCACATTATAGCCCAGAGCCTTGACGCGCGGAAGGACATTTACCCTAAACTCGTCAAACGTGGCAACCTTCTCTTCCTCCCCGCTCATGCCGATATGACATTCATAGATCAGAGGATTGTTTCTCTTGCCGGGCTTGCGATGTTTCCACTCATACTTAGGCGCATCCCACACCTGCGCGCAGAAAAGCTTGGTCTCGGGATCCTGCACCGCGCGGGTGACATAGGCCGGAAGTCTCTCGCCTCCTCCGCCAGGCCACTCGATCCAAAGTTTATACAAATCTCCGTGATGCAGAAACATTTCAGGGATACGGAGCTCCCAGTTGCCTTGTCCCACAGGAGAAAAAGCATAGCCCTCCGTGCGTTTCCAGTTGTTACACTCACCGATGAGGTAGATGCGGGTAGCACTTGGGGCCCATTCTCTTATCACCCAGAAGCCGTCTTCCTTGTGGAGAGGATAGTAGATGTGATTATTAATGGCGGCACTCAACGGGCCGTCTCCGGCGATTTTTTTCTTCTCTGCCAAGATGCGTGAAGTGCGCGCATCTATAGCTTCTTTAAATGGTTCAAGCCACGGATCAATTTTATAAATCTTCTTTCTCATAGCTCACAGGATTTATTTCTTATGGTTCGTAAATAGTTTCTACATTGAGAGATCAGCTCATCAGAGCGTTTGATGAGCGCATCGATATCTTCAAGGGCAGTTTCAGGATCCTCGACCTTTGCCGCTATCCGATCCAACTCTGCCAAAGCTTGTGTATAATCAAATTCTACTTGCATATCATTTTGTCGTTGCTTCAATCTGTCCGTCCTCAAAGAGGATCTTTATGCTCTCTCCACTGCCGATCATGCCTGCACTCTTGACCACCTTGCCGCCGGCTCCCACCACCAGCGCGTATCCCCTTGAGAGCACATTTCTCGGGTCTGACGAATGGATGCGCGAAGCGATCACATCAAGCTGCGCCTCCATGGCGGCGATGCGGGCAGAAAAGGCCATCCGCAGACGCATCCCGCGGGCGCTCACCGCTTCGTCTTCGTCGGCCACCGCATCCACAAAAGCAGCAGCCAGCGCTGTCGGAGTCTTGACAAACATGTGGGCGACCATATCAGCCACGTGATAGTCCCTGTCGTGGCCGATGGCGGTATAGACCGGCACCGCACACTGAGCGATGCTGACACACAGGCCGTAGTCATCAAAACAAGCCAGATCCAGAGCCGAACCGCCTCCGCGGATTATCAGCGCCGCATCATATTTCTGCTCCGAGCACTCGATCATTGCGATCGCATCACTGATGGAAGCCGGGGCCAACGAGCCCTGCATTGCAGCCTCAAACAGATCAACCTCAAAAGCAAATCCGTATTCGTTTTCCAAGAGCTGACGCTTGAAGTCGCCAAATCCTGCCGCATCCTTTGCAGAGATGACAGCAAGCTTATATGGCAACTGAGGTGACGGAAGCTGTTTCTGCAGGTCCATCAGTCCGTCTTCCTCAAGGCGTTCGATCGTGCGGCGACGCTCCAGCTCAGCCTGCCCCATCGTAAAACAAGGCTCTACTTCTTCGATGGTCAAAGTAAGGCCATAGAGCTCACTATAGCTCACCCACACACGAGCCAGGATTTCCATCCCGGCCTGAAGATTATCTCCTATTGTCTCCTGCAAATAATGGCGGATAGGGAGGTAACGGTTTTTCCAGATTACTGCTTTTGCCTTGGCAAGAAGTTTCCCCTTATCGCTCTGACAGAGATCGAGGTAACAATGACCATTTGCCTTGACTTGGACAGATGCAATTTCTGCCCGTACCCACAAATTGTGAGGAAATAACTGCTCTATTCCTCCTCGTAGGTACTCTTGTAGGTCAAGAAGTGAAATATGGTCTGTTTCCATCTCTGCAAAATTAATAAAAATGGCAAAGATTTGCTATATTTGCACGCGTTATTTAGAAACTGTTTTCACAATGAAGATTTCCGAGGCCAAATTTATCGCCAGCAGCACTCAGGTTTCCCAGAAACCACAGAGAAAGCTGCCCGAATTTGCGTTCATCGGACGAAGCAATGTGGGCAAGTCAAGCCTGATCAACTCACTGTGTAACAACAAGAAGCTTGCTCAGACATCTTCCACACCCGGAAAGACCAAGCTTGTCAACCACTACCTCATCAACGACAGTTGGTATCTTGTGGATCTCCCAGGCTACGGGTTTGCCAGAGTCAACCAGAAAGGAAAGGACAAGATAGCATCCGTGATCAAGGACTTCATCCTCAACTCGGAAGAGCTGGTACAGCTTTTTGTCCTCATAGACTCCAGACACGACATCACACGCATAGATCTGGATTTCATCACAGAGCTTGGAGAGCACCAGATCCCATTTGCCATCATCCTCACCAAATGTGATAAACAAGGTCCTAATGTCCTTGCCAGACAGATAGAAAAAGACCAGGCGATATTGCTTGAAAGCTGGGAGTCACTTCCTCCGATCTTTACAAGTTCTTCGCTCAACCGCACAGGAGGAGACGAGATCCTCGGATATATTGACAGTATACTAAAATCACTCAAATAGATTATGATACACACTCACAGACTGGAACTTTTTGCTTGTAGAGCTTCCATTGACTTTGGACGCAAAGTCGTAGACCATCTTAATGAACTGAGAAACGATGATGAGCCGGAGGTGCATCTCGGGCAGCTGGATATCACTCCATTCAGCGACGGAGAGTTCCAGCCAAAGTTCTCGGAAAGCGTCAGAGGAGCAACCGTATATCTCCTCCAGAGCACAGTTCCACCTGCAGACAACCTGATGGAGCTTCTCCTCTGCATCGATGCAGCCAAGAGAGCATCTGCAGACAAAGTAATTGCAGTTATCCCATATTTCGGATGGGCACGTCAGGACCGCAAGGACAGGCCAAGAGTTGCCATCGGAGCCAAGTTGGTTGCCAACCTTCTCAGAGCTGCCGGTGCCGACAGAGTGATGGCATGTGACCTTCACGCCGATCAGATCCAGGGTTTCTTTGATATCCCTGTAGACCACATGTATGCAAGTAGAGTGTTTATCCCTTATATCAAGAGCCGCTGCATCGAGGACCTCGCTATTGCCGCTCCTGATATGGGTGGTGCAAAGAGAGCCAACGCCTATGCCAAGGCTCTTGACGCATCTGTTATCATCTGCCACAAGACAAGAGAGAGAGCCAACATCGTGGGTTCAATCACAGCTATCGGTGACGTTGAAGGCAAAAACGTGATCATAGTTGATGATATGATCGATACCGCAGGCACCCTCTGCAAAGCAGCGGAAGTGCTTTTGAGCAAGGGCGCAAAGAGCGTGAGAGCTTGTGCGACACACGGCATCCTTTCCGGTGCTGCAGTTGAGAGGATCCACAATTCTGTGATGGAGGAAGTGTTTATCACAGACACAGTTCCACATCCTGAGCTGGCGGATGATCCAAAGATCAAGATTGTCTCTATGACCGAGGTTTTTGCCCGCATCATCCATAAGGGCTACAACTACGAGTCGATCAGTGGTGACTTTATTTTTTAATTGATTATGTGGAGCGTTTTTCTCATCGTTCTGGTCCTGCTTGCGCTATGTGTGCTCGGTATGAGCTTCAATATCATAGTGCGCAAGAAGGATTTTCCTCACTTTGATGTGGGCTCCAACGAGGAGATGCGCAAGCGCGGCATCCGCTGTTATAAGGATGTAGATGCCGAGATACACAAGAAACATTGTTCGGGCGATTATTCAGACGCCTGCAAAGATTGTAAGTTATATGAGTCTAGTAGCGATAGTAGGGCGTCCTAATGTGGGCAAGTCCACCCTCTTCAACCGCCTCGTGGGCATGAGGCAGGCCATTGTCGATGACACTGCCGGAGTAACACGCGACCGTCATTATGGACGTTGCGAATGGTGTGGCCGCGAGTTTTCTGTGGTAGACACCGGCGGATATACCACCAACTCAGATGATGTGTTTGAGTCGGCGATCCGCAGCCAGGTGCAGATTGCCATTGATGAGGCCGATCTTGTGCTGTTTATGGTAGAAGCCGCAACCGGCATCACCGACTACGATGCTGAGATCGCAGACATCCTCCGTCGCAGCAAGAAGCCGATCGTCTTATGTGTCAACAAAGTGGACTCAGGCGAGAAGATGTTTGACGCATACCAGTTTTACAGCCTCGGATTAGGAGAGATCTACAGTGTGTCCGCAGCCAACGGCAGTGGCACAGGCGATCTTCTTGATGCCATCGTAGAAAAACTCCCTGAAGATACCGAACCGGAGGAAGATCCTTATGCAAAGCTGCCTCGTATCGCCATCGTAGGAAAGCCAAATGTGGGCAAGTCATCCCTCACCAACGCACTCCTCGGCGAAGAGCGCAACATTGTTACTCCTGTCGCAGGCACGACCCGTGACTCTATTGAAACCTACTATAACAAGTTTGGATTTGAGTTTATGCTTGTGGACACTGCAGGTATCCGCAAGAAGGGCAAGGTCCACGAAGATCTTGAATTCTACTCTGTGATGCGCTCTATCCGCGCCATCGAGCACTCAGATATCTGCATACTGATGATTGATGCGACACAAGGCATCGAGGCTCAGGATATGTCAATCTTCAACCTCATCATCCGCAACCGCAAGGGCTGTGTGGTTGTGGTAAACAAGTGGGATCTCTTCATCAAGGATTCCAATACGATGAAGGAGTATACAGAAGGCATCAAGGCCAGACTTGCGCCGTTTAACGATGTGCCTATCATCTTTACATCCGTGCTCAAGATGCAGCGCATCCAGGATGTACTCAATGCAGCGACAGAAGTCTATGCCAACTACTCGCAGAAGATCCCGACAGCTCGTCTCAACGAGGCTCTGCTTCCTATCATCGACGACAACCCACCACCTGCATGGAAGGGCAAGTATGTGAAGATCAAGTATATAACTCAGCTCCCTACCCGCTTCCCGGCATTTGCGTTCTTCTGCAATCTTCCTCAGTATATCAAGGATCCATATAAGAGATATCTTGAAAATCAGTTGCGCAAGGCCTTCAACCTGAAGGGTTGTCCGATCCAGATTTATTGCAGACAGAAGTAATGAGAGTTACTGTTATACAGAAGGATATTAAGTGGGGCGAGGTTAAACAAAACCTCGCTTCGTTTTCTGAGCTCATCGACAGGGCTCCCGAGTCTGATGTCTATGTGCTTCCGGAGATGTTTTCTACAGGTTTCATCTCGGGCGAGAGCAGCCTGTGTGAGAGAGAGCCGGCGGAGGGGCTCGCGTGGATGCGCGAGACCGCGGCCCGCAAGCGGGCCGCAGTTGCAGGGAGCATCGCCCTGC
>CALEJC010000216.1 GCA_937898205.1 uncultured Bacteroidales bacterium | reverse complement strand
CGTAAAGCCGATGCGGAGCTGATTTTGCAGCTGTTTCCGAGCTCATTTCTGAGTTCTTCGAGTCCTGTGCCTTGTTTTGCTGAGATTTGAAGCACTACGACTTCAATATCCTTATAATCAGTAGATAAAACAAGACTGTTAATATCGTTAACATTTTTGTTAATAAGCAAATTGTCTTCAGAAGCGTCGATTTTGTTGCATAGAAGAACCAATTTCCCGGCCGCTGAAGAAGCCTTCTCCAAAATCATCTTTGCATCTCCAAGAGCCGCCTCAGAAGAGCAGTCGACAACGCCTAAAACCACTTCGGCCTGACGCATTTTTGCAAAGGCTCTCTCGATGCCGAGTCTCTCGATTTCGTCCGAAGCGTCGCGGATTCCCGCGGTGTCGATAAAGCGGAAAAGCACGCCACCAATCACGCAACATTCTTCGATAGTGTCGCGGGTCGTCCCCGGGATGTCTGACACGATTGCGCGTTCGTCCTGGAGCAGCGCGTTGAGCAGGGTGCTCTTGCCGCTGTTTGGCGCTCCTACGATTGCGACCGGCACGCCATTTTTGATCGCATTGCCGAGCCTGAACGAATCCGAGAGCGTCTCGCATCTGCCGGCCGCTTTGTCGACCAGCCCGAGCAGCTGGCTTCTGTCGGCAAATTCCACCTCCTCTTCGCTGAAGTCCAGCTCAAGCTCCATCAAGGCTGCAAGCTGCAGCATCTCTTCGCGAATGCTCCTGAGCTCTGCCGAATATCCTCCGCGAAGCTGGTTCATCGCCACCTTGTGCTGCGCCTCCGAACTCGCAGCAATCACATCCGCAACTGCTTCTGCCTGAGCGAGATCCATCTTGCCGTTAAGGTAGGCTCTCTTGGTAAATTCGCCTGCTTCAGCAAGGCGGCATCCATTTGCTACAAGCAGCTCAAGGATGCGGCTGACTATATAGGAAGATGCGTGGCAATATATCTCCACTGCGTCTTCACCGGTGTAGGAACTCGGGTTGCGGAAGACGGCTACGACCACATCGTCGACGTCAGCAAATTGCCCGCGCTTCATTGTGTAGCCCTTAGCCTCCGAGATTTTCCCGCTGCGGCATTGCATCAGACGGTCCATTATTGCAAAGCACTCAGGCCCGCATACTCGCACTATTGAGATCGCTCCTGTCCCAACTGAACTGGCCGGAGCGCAGATTGTATCAAAAAATTTTACCATAAACTGCGCGAATTTACGAAAATCTGTTGTATCTTCACGCAAATACTACTTATCCATGGACAAAAGCAAAGTTTATATGACCACGGAGATCACACCGGAATCCCTGGTCAAAATGTATGAAGCACTTCAGACGCCCGCCCACGGTAAGGTCGCAGTTAAAATCAGCACCGGCGAGCCTGGCGGACACAATTATCTAAAACCCGAGCTCATCGGACAGCTTGTCAAGAAGCTTGATGCGACTATCGTCGAATGTAACACGATCTACGGCGGCGGTCGCGGCGACACTCA
>CALEJC010000215.1 GCA_937898205.1 uncultured Bacteroidales bacterium | reverse complement strand
CGTTAAGCCATGCAAGTGCGCGCTCGTTGTTGAGAACGATAGTTGCAGGGTTTGTGTTAGGGTTGTAAGAGCCGATCTGCTCGATGAAACGACCATCGCGTGGTGCGCGTGAATCAGCCACAACAATGTGGAAGAATGCGAAATTCTTCTTACCGTGGCGCTGGAGACGAATTTTAACAGCCATTGTGAATCTGTTTTTAAAAAGTTAAACCTATAATTATTCCTTCTCGAGGAATGGGGTGCAAAGGTAAGCAAAAATTATTTATGCTGCAAGTATTTGAGTCCCGGATGGTTGCGACTGCTCTGTCCCGGAGGAAGAAGATAGTCGCGAGGCACTCCGGAGCGCCTCAGACACCACATGAAGCTGATCTGGTCGCGGCGGCAGAAGTTGCATATGCGCTCCCACCAGAGCTCGTCGAGAGCAATGATCTCCGGGCGCAGGTGGCGACGGAAGATGATATTGTTTTCCATCAGGCCTTTGTGCGGTCTCTCACCGTGGAGAAACAGCCAGATCCAGACTTTCAGCAACGCAAAGTCGGAGATATATTTCATGTCACGGCATTTGCGGGCTTCGGCAAAGACACAGTCGCGCGTAGGATGTGCCACTCCGCTGTATCCCACTCCTGCACACTGCTTGGTGTGGAGTGCCTTGTAGATGCTTGCATCCGTGATGGCAATATTTCCATCTATCCAGAGGCTGACTTCGTATTCCGGAAGCAGCAGGTGCGGGTGGGTTTTAGGATAACGGGAGAGCAGCTGAGAATCCGAGATGTCTGCGTCCAACTCTCTGATCTGCCACACTCCATCCTGCTCGCAATGTTTCTCTCCTCTACCCACAAAACAGATAAAATCCACATCCGGAGCAGTCACCGCCGGTTGCCGGAGCTTGTCGTAGGCTCCTATTATGCAAGTATATATCGCTATCCTCTCCATTTTTTCTCAGGCAATTTAATAAAATCTCCCATCCACTCATCGGCACTCTCAGGCTCAAACGGTACAAAGCCGCTCCAATGATAGAACGTATATTCTCCAAAATAGATCCGGCCTTCAATCTCATAGAAATCCATCCTCACATGAGGGATGCCCTCCGATAACGTGGCTGCCAGCGACTTCATCTTCTCAAATTGCTGCGGCTTGGCCGGCGAGACAGCGGCATTGGGATGGCCGTTGCGGATGTTGAGGTGGCGGTACTGCATGTCAAAGAAGTCAAACTTTGTCTCCTCGGCTGCTGCTCGCTCTGTCGCGACAAACATCACTTCCGGCTTGCCGTCGAAGCAGAAAAACTTATAGTCGTTGATTGTGCCCTGAAGCAGCGGCTCTGCGATGATGCGTGGAGTGACTGACTTGTATACCCATTCGCGCATGCGCTTGTAGAAATCCCTCTTGAGCGCGGCGTTGAGCCGATCTGCTGCTGCCTGCTTGTCAAAAGTGTCTTTATCCCGGCAGATGATGGTGCTTCCGCTGTCGTGGGTACACTTGAGCACAAAGCTCTGAGGCAGCGACTCCCAATCTATCTCTTCTGCCTTGTTCCAGACGCCAAGGGTCGGGATAACATATTGATCACCAATCTTTTCTGCAACAATGCGCTTTACCTCAACCTTGTCTACCAGGCTGTGATACAGCGGATTACGGTCATAAAGCTTGAGCCATTGGAGCTTCTCATTGTATGTCTTAGGATGCTTGAGATCCAGCGGCTTGCCCATCGAGCGGACAAACTGCGCTTCGAGAAACATCTTATCCGGCATCTGTCGCAGAGGTTTGCGAAGCAGCCACGCCCTTTCTCCCGGAGTGAGCGCGAAGGCAAATGTGGCCACAGCCATAGAGCCCCATGCACTGAAGCAAACGAGCAGCAGTCGCAGCCAGCCTTCAGGGATGAGCAGGTAGCACAGCAGCGGGAGGAGATATGATAGCACTGTCACAAGCAGCAGCCTTCCCATCACGCTTCGCATAAATCTGCCGATAGGAAAGCCGGTATCATTGCTCACCAGCACGAGCTTCTGCACAAACACCAGCAGATAGATGCCGATCAGGACAATATATGCCCATATCGGAGAAGCGCCCAGGTGATAGAAAAGCCACACACAAGGCACTACAAGCAATGAAGTCAATCCTGTGATGAGATAGTAGCGTCTGACATCGCCCGTCGCGAGTTTAAGGGTGAGCAGGCTGTTGCCCGTCATGCCTATCAGCAGCGACACGAGGGTCAGTACGGCAAAATCACTTGCCAGATCCGGAAGAGGACCAAGCCAAAGAGTGAGGATTGTCTCAGCTTCAAAACTCAGCGGGATGAGAAACATCATCACCACCAGGTAGGAAAACTTTGCTCCCTTGCGCACAAGTTCAAAGCAGTATTCCTTGTTTCCTGCCGCCCAGCTCTTGGTAATCTGCGGGTTGAGAGCCGTGAGGAAATTGGATACAAACTGCTTTACTATGTTTTCCACCTGTGCCGCCACACCTCTTGCTGCATTGAGCACCACGCCGAAGAAGCTGTTGATAATGAGCTCCACGCCCTGATTATTAAGCACATAGGCACTCGATCCCAGCGAAGACCACCCGGCAAAGCTGCTCATCTCCTTGAGCAGCGACGAGTCAAAGACCAGGCGTCCGCGGCTCTCTTCAAAATGATAGCGGCAGTAGGTCCCGTAGCTCAGGCGCACGATGAGGGCAACTGCCAACATGAGGAAAGCATAGGTGGCAAGCTTGTCATAACTCGAGAGAAGCAGAAGCACAGCGACAGTGAGCTTCAGGACAGCTTCGCCAATGCTTATATAGGCAAATGCCGACATCTTCTCGTGGGCCACGATCGCAGCATTGTAGGGCACGGACAGGAGGTTGATGATCAGCACTCCGAGCGAGCAATGCAGCACGGTGCGTGCGACTTCAAGACGGCCTTCCGGCAGCTCCATGCGGTTGTTGAGCCACCACATGCCCACCGTCTCGATCAGGACGGCAAGGATTGCTGCAAAGATGAGCTGGATGATGACTCCTGTGGAGAATATCCTGCGAAGCTTGGCTTTGTCACCTTTTTCCAGCTCAAATGCCAGATATCTGCTGATGGCGTTGGAGATGGAGGTTGTGATGAAGGTAAAGACCGTCACGACACCACCCACGGCATTGTAGACACCGTAGTCGGTGATACCTAAGGTTCTGATCACCACGCGATAGGTAAAGAGTCCTATCACCATCATCAGAAGCATGCGGAAGTATAGAAGGATAGTGTTTTTTGCAATCCTTCTGCTATTGGCAGAGATATGACTTCCGTTTTGTGACATTGCTATTTCTTAAAGATGCCAAATACCGCCGAGCCGGAGCCTGACATGCTGGCATAGACGGCTCCCTGATCGTAAAAATCGGCTTTAAGAGCAGCTATCTGAGGATATTGCGGAAATACCGAGTCCTCAAAATCATTGACCAGCTCATCTTTCCACAATTCTATAGGGAGTTCCAGAACTCCTGTGAGAGGCGCTCTTGCTTTGTCTCTTCTATCTCTTGGGATCACTCCGGAGTAGGCTTCCTTTGTGCTGACCTTGACCCCGTATGGGGTTTCTACGCGGATTTCATAGCCGCTCAGATCGATAGGATAGTCACTCAGCACTTCTCCCCTGCCCTCTCCCAACATGGGGCGGTTGTAGATAAAGAAGGCACAATCCGAGCCCAGTCGGGCAGCATAGCCGGCAAGCGTCTCATCCGAGAGCTTGAGATCATACATCTCATTAAGTGCCTTGAGGGTAAACGCCGCATCGGCTGACCCGCTGCCAAGTCCGGCGCCCACCGGCGTGCGCTTGGTCAGACGGATGTGAGTGCTTGGGATGCCAAAATCTGCTTCTATGAGCTTCAACGCACGATAGGACAGGTCTGT
>CALEJC010000214.1 GCA_937898205.1 uncultured Bacteroidales bacterium | reverse complement strand
TTTGGTTTCAAGGAGTTGGAGGGTATCCACTCTCGCACCGACTTCGACCTTGGCAACCATCAGAAGTTCTCAGGCAAGAAACTCCAGTACTTCGATCCTGATATGGGCGAGAGCTATGTTCCTTATGTAGTTGAGACTTCGAACGGTGTAGACCGCATGGTGCTTGCCGTCCTCTCACACTCTTACAAAGAGGAGACACTGGAAAACGGCGAGACTCGCGTAGTCCTCAGCCTTCCTGCACCACTTGCTCCATATAAGGTAGCAGTCCTTCCTCTCATCAAGAAGGATGGTCTTCCAGAGGAAGCAAGAAAGATTATCGACGATCTTAAATATGATTTCAACTGTCAGTATGACGAGAAGGACAGCATCGGCAAGAGATATCGTCGTCAGGACGCAATCGGTACTCCATATTGCGTCACTGTGGACCACGAGACCCTCACAGACCACTGCGTGACTCTCCGCGACCGCGATACAATGCAGCAGGAGAGAGTCCCTATCAGCGAGCTCAGATCAATCATTGATAAGAAAGTCAACCTTAACAATCTTTTAAGAAAACTTTAATGGCCCAGACATTTGTTTCTCTTGGCAAGGTGGAGGCGATCAGGTCTTTGTTTGAAAACACAGGCTACACTCCGTTCCAGGAGCCATTGAATTATAACGCAGAGGCGGGAGTAACTTCCGCCTCTAAACTATTTCTTGAGGGCACCGACTTCAATCTCGTCTATTTCCCTCTCAAGCACCTTGGATATAAGTCTGTAGTGGCTGTGACAGGCGAGCTTTATGCTGCGATGAGCCACCCGCAGACCCTTTCTGTTGTGCTTGGCATCAGTGCAAAACTCGACTTTGAGCAGATCAAGGAGCTGTGGGGTGGAGTTGTCGTCGCTGCGCGCGAATTTGGTTACTCCTCACTTAGCCTTGAACTCGTGCCTTCGCGCAACGGCCTCGCCATCAGCATTCACGCAGGCGGAGCACGCTCTGCAAAGCTCTCCGCGAAGCCGGTAAAGCCGCAAAGCAAGGACCTTCTCTGCATTTCCGGCAGCCTCGGTGCTGCATATCTGGGACAGCAGCTGCTCGAGCAGCAGAGCCGGGAGCTTGATAAATATAAAATGCAGCTTGCTGCCTATTTAAAGCCCGAATTAAGCGCCTTGACGCTCTCTCGTCTGGAGGGGTCCGGAATCTGTCCGAGTGCCGCTTATTTCGTCACAAACGGCCTTTCTGACGCTGTTTTGAAGATGCAGCGCGATACCTCTCTTGGCGCAAAGATATATGCTGACAAAATCCCGTTTGAAGGAAACAGTTTTACAATCGGCAAGCAACTTGATATCGATCCGTTTTCTGCCGCGATGAACGGCGGCGATGATTATAAACTGCTACTTGCGATCCCGATTGCGCAGTATGAGAGTTTCCGCAAGGATTTTCAGACATTTGACATCATCGGCCACCTTGCACTTCCGGAAGTGGGTGCTGTCTTGGTGACCCCCGACGGCCTGGAACATCAGATTTCAGCTCCAGGCTGGAAATAGGGTCTAAGATTTCTTCTGCACACTATACTGAATGTCGAGTTTATTCAACTCGGCAATCAGGTCTGTGCTGACTTTTACCGCAAACTTCTTTGAATAGAAGTTGATATTGTACTTTGTCTCCTTATCTCTGATCTGCACGAGGAGAGGACATGATCCCTTGTGCTTTTTGATAATCTTGATGAGCTCTTTGCGGAATTTCTCATTGAGAATCTCGGTCGGGATGTAGATTTCCAGACCCGTCATGAGACTCTCAGCAACATTGCCAAGAA
>CALEJC010000213.1 GCA_937898205.1 uncultured Bacteroidales bacterium | reverse complement strand
GGCTGTGGATAAAAACAGGATTGCTGCTTGTGGATACCTGACTGACCCTGAGAAGTTTAGAAACTCCAAGGCTTCGGCCAAATGCTGGGACAAAGACTTCCCGGCAGCAGACTATATTGTGCTTGATGACGCCTTCCAATATCGCAAGCTCAAGGCAGCAAGGACAGTGGTACTTGTCGACTACAACCGTCCGGTGTTTGATGATATGCTGCTTCCGTTTGGTAATTTGCGTGACCTGCCTAAGCGCATCGGCACAGCAGATATCCTGATCGTCTCAAAGTGCCCGCGCCAGATCGAGGTAGAGGACAAGATCGCCTTTGCGCAGAAGCTTCGCATCAAGGACTATAATCCGGAAACTCACGAAGGCGTCTCTTGTACCGGCCGTCGTCAGACAGTCTTGTTTACATATATAGAATACGGCGATTGTGAGTGTGTCTATCCTACCACAGACCCACGCTACAATTATTCCCAGAAGCTGATCATGGTGACAGGCATAGCCAAGGACACACCTCTGCGCCGCCACCTGAGCGACAAACACAAGATTGTCAAGAGATTTAGCTTCCCTGACCACCATAAGTTTGTCTGGGCAGACATCGATAAGATCCAGAAGGCTCTGCGCAAGCACCCGACAGCCTGTATCGTCACCACACAGAAAGACGTGCAGCGCCTGCTTGACTTTCAGGGTATGCCGGATATAATAAAAGAACGTCTCCTGGTTGCACCGATAAAAACTCGGTTTACCACGGAGACGGAAGAGGCTATGTTTAAGGATCTTATCCTTACACTGTCATAATTTCTTTTTCCTTTGCTGATACGAGCTCGTCAACGGTTTTTACTTTTGCGTCTGTGAGCTTCTGAACTTCAGTTTCAGCTTCTTTCTGAGTGTCCTCAGGCATGCCTTCATTTTTGTTGGCTTTCTTGAGGGCTTCGATGCCGTCGCGACGAGCGTTGCGGACAACGATCTTTGCGCTCTCGCCTGCACCCTTTGCCTTCTTGATGAGCTCTTTACGACGATCCTCAGTGAGGGCAGGGACAACGCAGCGGATGATCTCACCATTGTTCTGAGGAGTAAAGCCGAGGTTGCCGTCGATGATAGCCTTCTCGATCTTTGGGATCATGTTTTTCTCCCATGGCTGGATGGCAAGTGTCTTTGCGTCAGGAGCAGAGATGGCAGCAACCTGCGAGAGTGGGGTTGGTGAACCGTAGTAGTCAACGGTTACATTGTTGAAAACTGCAGGATTGGCTTTGCCCACGCGGTAGCTCTTGAGATCTTCTTCCAAGAACTTAACTGCGTCGAGCATCTTGCCTTCGGTCTGTTTTAAGATTTCTTTTGCTCTATCTGTCAACATAATATTTTTTGTTTATAATTATCTTATGCGTGTACTATCGTTCCGATCTTCTCTCCGTTCAGGAGCTTCTCAAGGTTGCCCCTCTGCTCCACATTAAACACGATGATAGGGATCGGGCCCTGCTCGCAGAGCGCAAATGCAGTCGCATCCATGACCTTGAGGTGGTCAGTGAGAGCTTTGGTAAATGTGAGCTCGTCATACTTCACTGCGGTAGGATCCTTTTCAGGGTCTGCGGTATAGACGCCATCTACCCTTGTGCCTTTAAGAAGAGCATCTGCTCCGATCTCCAGAGCTCTGAGTGCTGCACCTGAGTCTGTGGTGAAGAACGGATTGCCTGTGCCTCCTGAGATGAGAGCCACGCCACCTTCTTCCATCAATGCCACAGCATCTTCTTTTCTATAATAATGAGCGATAGGCTGCATCGGGGTTGCGGTGAAGACTTCGGCCTTGATGCCTTCTGAGCGCAGAGCGCAAGCCAGGCCAAGCGAATTGATCACGGTTGCAAGCATGCCCATCCTGTCGCCGGTGATCCTCTCAAAACCACTTCCCACGCCCTGAAGTCCGCGGAAGATATTGCCGCCGCCATTGACGATCGCAACCTGATGTCCGGCCTTGACCACTGCAGCAATCTCCTTGGCATACTCCACGAGGCTCTTGCTGTCGATCCCTTTGCCGCTTGGACCGCCAAGACTCTCGCCGCTTAATTTTAATAGTACTCTCATATTTATAATAAGGTGTTAAAATGCATTTCTCAGAAAACAAAAATATTTGAAAATTATGAAACTTGCAAGAAACGAGTTATATTTGCAAACCTAAAGTAAGATTAAATTTTATCTAAATGTTTATATTCAACTCTTCAATCGGCAAGAAGTTCATCCAGGCGGTGAGCGGAGCTTTTCTTATTTTGTTCCTTCTTATCCATGCAGTCATCAATTTCTTCTCTGTAATTGACTCATTTACAGGTAAGTTTGGTATTGCCGCTGCAGATCACGAGCTGTTCAGCAAGGGAGATGGTCTTTTTAAACTGGGCTGTGACTTCATGTCAACACCGGTTATCACTATCATTGTTCCTGTCCTCGCACTTGGTTTCCTCGTGCACATCGCCTATGGTTGCTGGCTCACATACCAGAACATCCGCGCCCGCGGTGGTGTGAAGCGTTACGAAGTTGCAAGCAAGGCTGCCACTGACTCTTGGTCAGCACGCAACATGTTTGTGCTCGGTATCGTCATCATGGGTCTTTTGATCTTCCACCTTTTCCACTTCTGGGCAAAGATGCAGCTTCCTGAGCTCACAGGCATTGGAGTATTTGAAAACAACCCATACGTCCTCCTCACCACAGTATTTGGCAACTGGTGGATGCTCGCTATCTATATCGCTTGGTTTGTAGCCATCTGGTATCACCTTGTACACGGTTTCTGGAGCATGTTCCAGACAGTGGGTTGGGACGGATCTACTTGGTTTAAGCGCATTAAGGTGATTGGTGTTATCGTTGTAAGCGTGATCTGCTTCCTTTTTGTAGCTGTTGCTGTCAACGCTTTCATTCAGGCTAATTTCATCGCATAGCGAGGAATTTTTGATTTATCAGAATATTTTTCTTATCTTTGCGACCCCTATTTTGTGTAGGGATCGCAATTTTTATTAACTAATTAAAGATCAAGACAGTGGACACACAAAGTTACAAGACAGTATCGCTCAACGCAGCGACTGTAGACAAAAAGTGGGTTGTCATTGACGCGACTGATCTCGCGCTTGGTCGTCTTGCTTCACGTGTTGCTCTTGTCCTCCGCGGCAAGACAAAGCCAGGATTTACTCCTCACGTTGATTGCGGTGACAACGTTATCGTAGTTAATGCAGAGAAAGTTGCTCTTGGTGGCAAGAAGATGACTGACCGTGTTTATACTCGTTACACCGGTTATCCAGGTGGACAGAGATTTACAACACCTAAAGAGATCCTCGCGACTCGCCCAGAAGAACTCGTTAGGAGAGCAGTAAAGGGTATGCTTCCTAAGAACCGTCTTGGTGCAGACATCCTCGGTAACCTGTTTATCTATGCAGGTCCTGAGCACCCACACCAGGCACAGAACCCTACAGAAATCAAGTTGGACGAAATTTAAACAGAGCAAATGGAACAGACACACGCCCTTGGAAGACGTAAAGCAGCTGTAGCTCGCGTTTATCTCACAGCCGGCAAAGGCAATGTTTCGATCAATGGTCGCGATCTTGAGAACTACTTCGCTCTCGAGTCACTCCGTTATATCGTAAACCAGCCATTTGAGGTTACCGGAACTCTTGGTCAGTTTGACGTTAAGGTTACCATCGTAGGTGGTGGCGTTAAGGGTCAGGCTGAGGCTATCCGTCTCGGTATCGCTCGTGCCCTCAGTGAGCTTGACAGAGAAGCATATCGTTCTGCACTCAAGGCAGCAGGATTCCTCACTCGCGATGCTCGCGAAGTTGAGCGTAAGAAGCCTGGTCAGCCTGGTGCACGTCGTCGCTTCCAGTTCAGTAAACGTTAGTTATTATCTAAGTTTTACGGCACAGTTCCGGTTTTTGAAACCGTCACAAAGAAGGTTGCCGGACTGCGAAAAAGGTGGCAGACCGGGTTTAGAACTCGCTACTGCACCTTGATGAAAAGAGACCCCTCACGGGGACAGTTTACAAAAACAAAACAAAAACAATGTCACGTACAAATTTCCAAGTATTGCTTGATGCAGGTGTACACTTCGGCCACTTGGCAAGAAAGTGGAACCCTAAGATGGCTCCATATATCTTCGACCAGAAGAAGGGAATCCACGTTATCGACCTGCACAAGACCGTCGCTAAGATAGACGAGGCAGCACAGGAGATGAAGCAGCTTGCAAAGTCAGGCCGCAAGATCCTCTTCGTTGCTACCAAAAAGCAGGCAAAGGATATTGTCAAGGAAAAAGCAACCGCTGTCAATATGCCTTCAATCACCGAGCGTTGGGCCGGTGGTATGCTTACTAACTTCCCAACAATCCGCAAGGCTGTCAAGAAGATGTCCGTTATCGATAAGATGAAGGAGGACGGTACTTTTGACAAGCTCGCAAAGAGAGAGCGTCTTCAGGTAGATCGCCAGAGAGCTAAGCTCGAGAAGAACCTTGGTTCTATCCGCGATATGAGCCGCCTCCCTTCAGCACTCTTCGTAGTAGACGTGCAGAAGGAAGCCAACGCAGTCAAAGAGGCTAACCGCCTTAACATTCCGGTATTCGCAATGGTTGATACTTGTTGCGATCCTACACCAATTGATTATGTAATACCAGCAAATGACGACGGTACAGATTCAGTTGAGTGCGTTGTAAGCATCCTTTGTGCAGCTATCCAGGAAGGCCTTGAGGAGCGCAAGCTTGAGAAGGATAAGGAAGCAATAGTCGAGGAGACAGAAGAAGCAAAGCCAGCAGCTCGCAAGCTCCGCTCACGCAAGGGTGGCAAGCCAGCAGAGCAGAAGGCTGAATAAGTTCCATTACTTTAAACAAATACACAATTATGGCAATTACAGCAGCAGACGTAATGAAGTTACGTAAGATGACTTCTGCGGGTATGATGGACTGCAAGAAGGCTCTCGAAGAAGCTGAAGGCGATTTCGACAAGGCCGTAGGTATCATCCGCGAGAAGGGTAAGATGGTTGCAGCAAAGCGTGCTGACAGAGAGACCTCTGAGGGCGCAGTTAAGGCTCGTATCGATGGCAATAAGGTTATCCTCGTTTGCCTTGGTTGTGAGACTGACTTCGTGTCTCGTAACTCTGACTTCCAGGACCTTGCCAATGCTATCGCTGATGTAGCTATCGCCAACTGCCCTGCTGATCTCGCAGGTCTCATGGCTTGCAAGATGGCTGACGGTTACACCGTTCAGGAGGCAGTTGAGGCACAGACTGGTAAGACTGGTGAGAAGCACGTTCTCGCTTCATATACTCTTATCGAGGCTCCATTTGTGGCTGAGTATGTTCACGTCCTCAATGGTAAGCTTGGTGCTATCGTTGGTTTCAATAAGGAGGTTCCTGCTGAGCTCGCAAAGGGTATCGTAATGCAGGTTGCTTCTATGAACCCTGTAGCTATCTCTCCGGCAGAGTGCTCACAGGCTGTTATCGACGAGGAGCTCAAGGTCGCTACTGAGAAGACTAAGGAAGAGCTCGTTCAGAAGGCAGTTAACGCCGCTCTCGATAAGGCAGGTATCAACCCTGCTCACGTAGATAGCGAGGAGCACATCGAGTCTAACACAGCTAAGGGCTGGCTCACTCCAGAGCAGGCTGCTCAGGCTCGCGAGATCATCAAGACTGTCTCAGCAGAGAAGGCTGCCAGCCTCCCTGAGCAGATGATCAAGAACATCGCCAACGGTCGTCTCCAGAAGTTCTTCAAGGAGCAGACTCTCATGGAGCAGGAGTACCAGATGGGTGATGGCAAGCAGTCAGTTAAGGACGCTATCGCAGCAGTTGATAAGGAAGCTAAGGTTGTTGCATTCAAGAGATTCTCTCTCAACGACTAATTCCTTGCAAACATATATAATCAGGGCGGCCCGTCGGGTCGCCCTGATTATTTTTATAGACTTTCAGAGTGTTACTCTGCAAAAAGACTGATGATATTAAGGATCACAGCGCTGGCCTTCTGCATGCTCTCCACAGGGATCCACTCATACTTGCCGTGGAAGTTCTGGCCTCCTGCAAAGATATTTGGGCAAGGAAGTCCCTTGAATGAGAGATTGGCTCCGTCTGTGCCACCGCGGATAGGCTTGATGTTGGCCTGAATGCCGGCCATCTCCATCGCTTTGACAGCTTTTTCAATAATATGGTAGTGAGGCTCTACCTGCTCCCTCATATTATAATACTGGTCCTTGATGGTTGGTTTGGCTGTGCCTTCGCCGTAGCGCTGGTTGATGAAGTCCACACACTGCAGCATCTGCGCCTTCTTCTTCTCAAACTTGGCTCTGTCGTGGTCGCGGATGATATAGACAATATCACATTCCTCCACAGCTCCCTTAAATGAAATCAGGTGGAAAAATCCTTCATAGCCGTCGGTATACTCCGGTCTCTGGTCGACAGGGAGGAGGCTGTTGAGCTCCTGTGCGATGTGGATTGCGTTGAGCATCTTGCCCTTGGCATAGCCTGGGTGGACGTTGCGTCCCTGTATGTGGATGCTTGCGCTGGCTGCATTGAAGTTTTCAAACTCAAGCTCGCCGACCTCGCCGCCGTCCATCGTATAGGCATACTTTGCACCGAATTTCTGCACGTCAAATTTCACTACGCCGCGGCCGATCTCCTCGTCAGGAGTGAAGCCGATCTTGATCTCTCCGTGCTTGAAGTCAGGATTGTTGACGATATACTGCACTGCGTCCATGATTTCTGCCACGCCGGCCTTGTCGTCTGCGCCAAGCAAGGTGGTGCCGTCGGTGGTGATGATGGTCTCGCCCTTGTGCTCCAGCAGCTCAGGGAAGTCGGCAGGTCTAAGCTTCATGCCTGCGACGCCCTTCAGTGGAATATCGCTGCCGTCATAATTTTCTATGATCTGTGGCTTGATGCCCGCACCCGGAGCGTCAGGGGCTGTGTCCACATGGGCGATAAAGCCGATTGCAGGGACCGGTGCGTCAGTATTTGCAGGGATGCTGCCCATCACATATCCCCACTCGTCGAGCGTGGCAGCTACGCCCATCGCATTGAGCTCTTCGCAGAGCATCTTCAGCAGGTTCAGCTGTTTGCTGCTGGATGGCTGGCTCTCGCTTTCTTCGTTGGACTGTGTGTCCACTGCGACATAGCGCAGAAATCTGTCTTTAATGTTTTCCATATTATATATATTACTTTAATTCTCTGTTTCTCCCCAGCGCTCAGCGACATAATCAAGAGTCTGGTTGATCTCTGCAGGGTCGGTGAGTGTCACAAGCTTCAGGCGGGTTTCTTTGAAGTCAGGCAGGCCCTTGAAGTAGCAGGACAGGTGTCTGCGCATCTCAAGCATCCCCACTCTGTCGCCCTTGACCTCAATTGACTTGGCGAGGTGTCTTTTGGCCAGAGCCACTTTGTCCACGACGCTCATCTCCGGAAGAAGTTCCCCGGTCTTGGGATAATGCTTTATCTCCT
>CALEJC010000212.1 GCA_937898205.1 uncultured Bacteroidales bacterium | reverse complement strand
AAGATGTGGTGGAAGCCATTCTGCGGGTCTTCCTCGCCAAGGGCGGGCAGATCTTCCAGGGCAACACCGTGCAGGCGGAAGCTCTGCTGGATGCTCCCATTCCGACTCCTGCTGCATCCGATTTTATGCGCTTTGAGCTGGATAGCGTGATCGGATATGAGCCATATATCACTGCCAAGGTCAATTATCGCCCTGACGTATTTACCAGTGACAACAACAGCACTGACATAAAGGCAATAGCAGAAAACCTCAAAGAAAGGGCAATTCAGATCATAAGAGGTCTGAATATGGGTACTCGCGAGACAATCGGTGCGCTCAAGGCCATCGAAGACTTCAAGTTCCTTGTCAACTTTATTGCTACAACCATAGAGGTTGAAAACTTCTCTGCCAAGGTAGAGCTGCTGAGCTATGATGACATCAAGCTTCGCTCGCTCAAGCTCCTTTCCATGCTTGATGTGCAGGTGGAGCTCATGAAACTCAAGCAGGAGATCAACCAGAAGGTCAAGAGCGAGATGGATCAGCAGCAGCGCGAATACTTCCTGAACAATCAGCTGCGCACCATCCAGGAGGAGCTTGGCATGGACGACTCCGAGGAGTTTAATCGTTTCAGAGAGAGAGCTGCATCAAAGAAGTGGCCTAAGGAGATGAATGACGTCTTCAACAAAGAGCTTGCAAAGCTTGAAAGATATAATCCATCTTCACCGGATTATAGCGTGCAGTACAATTACATAGATTTCATGCTGCAGCTGCCATGGGGCGAGATGAGCAAGGACAACCTTGATCTCAAGCATGCGCAGAAAGTCCTTGACGAAGACCATTTCGGTCTGGACACAGTCAAGGAGCGCATCATCGAGTACCTTGCCGTGCTCAAGCTCAAGGGCAACATGAAATCTCCTATTCTCTGCCTCTACGGCCCTCCGGGTGTGGGCAAGACTTCGCTTGGCAAGTCGATTGCACGCTCGCTCGGTCGCAAATATGTGCGCATCGCACTCGGCGGCATGCATGACGAGGCCGAAATCCGCGGACACCGCAAGACCTACGTCGGCGCATTGCCGGGACGTATCCTCAACGGCATCGCACGCGCAGGCACATCAAACCCTGTGATCGTGCTGGACGAGATCGACAAGCTCAGCTCGGACTTCAAGGGCGACCCTTCGTCAGCATTGCTGGAAGCGCTTGATCCTGAGCAGAATGGCGCATTCCACGACAACTACCTTGATCAGGATTATGACCTCAGCAATGCACTCTTCATCACCACAGCCAACAGCATTGCTCCTATCCAGCCTGCATTGCTTGACCGCATGGAGGTGATCAATGTAACCGGTTACCTTGCAGAGGAGAAGATCGAGATTGCCAAGAAGTTCCTCCTTCCTAAGCAGACAAAGGAGCACGGAATCGGCAAGAACGATCTCAAGATAGATAAGGCTGCACTCGCAGAGATTGTTGAAAATTACACTCACGAGTCCGGCGTCAGAGGTCTTGAAAAGCAGATTGCAAAGATTGCACGCGTGACTGCCAAGAAGATTGCTCTTGACGAAGAGAGACCTAAATCCATCAAGAAAGAGCATCTGAAGGAATATCTTGGCCTGCCTGTCGCATCACACGACAAGCAGAAGGGCAATGAGGTCCCAGGCGTTGTCACAGGTCTTGCATGGACTCAAAACGGTGGAGAGATCCTCTTTGTGGAGAGTTCAGTATCCAATGGCAAGGGAGCGATGACGATGACCGGAAATCTTGGAGATGTAATGAAGGAGTCGGCAACAATCGCCTACCAATACATCAAGGCTCACCCAGAGCTTGCCAAGGTGACATCTGAGGAGTTTGCGGCCAAGGATATCCATGTGCATGTACCGGAGGGTGCCACACCTAAGGATGGCCCTTCTGCAGGTATAACTATGGTCAGCTCTATGGTTTCAGCTCTTAGAAACCAGAAGCTCAAGTCAGGCATTGCGATGACCGGAGAGATGACTCTCAGAGGCAGAGTCCTTCCTGTCGGAGGCATTAAGGAGAAGATTCTTGCGGCCAAGAGAGCCGGAGTACACACTATCGTGATCTCCGAAGAAAACCGCAAAGATGTAGAGGACATCAAGCCTATCTATGTAGAAGGACTTGAGTTCCATTACGTCAAGAATATAGCAGATGTAATCTCCTATATCTTCTAGAAAAGTGTTGGATGATTGGCCTCGAGACCCTCGAGGACTCTCTCCATCACTGCTTTACGGATGAGAGCCGAACGCGAGCTCACAGAAAAGCGGGAACAATACTCATCAATCATTGAGAGTTCCTGCTGATTGAAAAGCACAGACTTGCGGTATACGCGCTTCAAAGAAGCTTTTTGCTTCATAAGATACTCAGGATCAACTCCTGAGTATTTCTTTTTTTTATTTCTACTCTTCTTGGCCATCGATAATATTAAGTAATCTAAACAACTCAGCAAGATTGGACACTTCAAGCCTGCGACCTGCGATTGTGCCGTCCTCAAGGACCAGATACATCCTAGGAGTCCCGACAACTCCATATTGCATTATATAGTCGGACTCCACCTCAGGATCCCACAGGTGGAAGACTTTGACTTTGCGATTCTTAATCTTGAAATTGCGGTTCATCGCCTTGAAGTCCCGTTTCTCCGAACCTACATACACAGCGCAGAAATCTATCGGACTCTGCACCATCTCAAGCAAAGATGGCAGTTGCTGGATCTCAAGATTGCATTTTGCACAAGAAGTATCATAGAAAAACAGCACCGAGACTTTACCCGGACGAGGGATCGTCATCTTACCACAGAGTTTTTCAAGTGTGACAGGAGCTGCTGTCATGCCGAGCATCGAGGCTCGGTTAAACTTAACAAATAGCTCTGCATCAAATTGCTCAAATTCGCTCCTTGGCTTGACTATCCCGCTACCTATCCATTTATCATAGATGTTTAGAGCCACCTCTTCCTCTCCCATGACTCTTGGACGCACACGATAGTGGTTAAACACCTCCAAGGCCACATATTGGCGGACGAGTGAGTCCTTGCAG
>CALEJC010000211.1 GCA_937898205.1 uncultured Bacteroidales bacterium | reverse complement strand
GGTCTGATCGTCCACATAGGCAAGACCTCTCTTGATGAGCTCTTCTGCCCACTCATAGAGCTGCTGGAAGTAATCTGAAGCATAGCACTCCTTTTCCCACTGGAAACCAAGCCACTTGATATCCTCTTTGATTGCGTCTACATACTCGACATCTTCCTTTGCAGGGTTGGTGTCGTCGTAGCGAAGGTTGGTCTTACCATTGTATTTCTGTGCAAGACCAAAGTTGATACACAATGACTTAGCGTGACCAAGATGAAGGTATCCGTTGGGCTCTGGAGGGAAACGTGTGAGTATACTCTCCACCTTGCCTGACTTGAGGTCGTCTTCGATAATCTCTTCAAGGAAATTTAGCTTCTTAACTTCTTCCATACTGCTATTTTCTTAAAATCTTACAAAGATAATAAAATCTCACCAATATTATCCACTCTTGCGGCTCTTTGTGGCCGCGTGCACCAGAGGCCCTTTCCGCTCAGCGTGTGCGCCGGAGGCCTTCCCCGCTCAAAGCTTAGGGTTGAGGATTATCAATTATTTGGTAAAAATGTGTATTTTTGTATTTATGGCCGATAGAGCGACTATATATCTTTATACAGACGGAGCAGCGAGTGGAAATCCTGGTCCCGGCGGTTACGGTATCGTCCTCAAATGCGGTCCGTTGAGCAAGGAGCTCAGCGGTGGTTTCAGACTCACGACCAACAACAGGATGGAGATGATGGCAGTGATAGTCGGACTCGAAGCCATCAACTGGGACGGGGCACAAGTGCAGGTCTACAGCGACTCTTCCTATGTGGTCAACACCGTCACCCACGATTTGTGGGCAAGGATGGATGTCCAGCTTTCAAGACTGAAAGTCAACTTCAACTGGATCAAGGGACACGCCGGCCATCCTGAAAACGAGAAATGTGACCGTCTGGCAGTGGCCGCCTACCAAAAGAACAATCTACCTCCTGATGTAGTCTACGAAGAGACCAAGGAGGAGGCTGCAGGCCAGACATCATTATTTAACGAATCATAACAGTAAACATTATATGCAGAACAAAAAAATCATAGTAGGCATCACACAAGGTGATTCCAACGGTATAGGTTATGAGGTGATTATCAAAGCCTTATCAGACCCACGCATCTTAGACCAGTTTACTCCGGTCATCTATGGATCGTCAAAGCTTTTTGGCTTTTATCGCAAGACCATCCCGGAGATCGAGCAGATGGACACCAACGCCATCACCAGCGCATCTCAGGCACACGACAAACGCATCAATATCGTCAACTGCCTTTCAGACAACACCTATGCTGAGCCGGGACAGGCCACAGCAGAGTCAGCCAAGGGAGCGATCCTGTCGCTTGAGACTGCAGTAAAAGAGCTCAAAGAGGGCAAGATCGATGTGCTTGTGACAGGTCCGATCAACAAGAAGGCGATGGCAGGAGAAGGATTTGGCTTCCCTGGTCACACGGAATATATCCAAAATGCCTTTGATACTCAGGATGTAGCGATGTTTATGGTCAGCCACCGCCTCAAACTCGCCGTTGTAACCGGTCACATCCCTCTAAAAGACGTTGCAAGTCAGATCACCGAAGAGAGGATTCTCAGCAAGCTGAGACTTCTCAAGGATTCTCTCCAGAGAGACTTCACAGTGGACAACCCACGCATTGCAGTCCTCAGTCTCAACCCACATAGCGGCGACGGCGGACTTCTCGGCACAGAGGAGCAGGACATCATCATCCCTGCCATCAAAAAGGCCACAGAAGAAGGCATCAATGCATTTGGTCCTTTCTCTCCTGACGGATATTTCGGGCTCAATCACTACGAGCACTTCGACGCAACCCTCGCGATGTATCACGACCAGGGTCTCTCTCCATTTAAGTCTCTCTCCTTTGAAGATGGCGTCAACTACACAGCCGGTCTCCCTATCGTGCGCACCTCCCCTGACCACGGCACAGCCTACGAGATGGCAGGTCGCGACCAGGCAGACCCTCGAAGCATGAGAGCTGCCATCTTCACAGCAATTGACATCTACAAGAGCCGCATCAGATGGGAGGAACTCCAGGATGGCAAGCTCAAAAACTTTGAAAATCCTTTCCAGGACAAGCACAACGACCGCCCGGGTCGCCCTCAGATCGCATAAAACCACCACTATGTATAAAAAGATTATCAGCACCCTAGCAGCATTGATCCTGCCTCTTTGCGTCGCAGTCGCAGATGAAGGCATGTGGCTTCCAATGCTCATCTCACAGCGCATCGATGACATGCACGCCAAGGGCTTCAAGCTCAACGCAGAAGACATCTATAGCATCAATCAGGCTTCCCTCAAGGACGCGGTAGTGCTCTTTGGTGGCGGATGTACAGGAGAGCTCGTCTCCAAGGACGGTCTCCTCTTTACAAACCATCACTGCGGCTACAGCCAGATCCAGAAGCACAGCTCTGTAGAGCACGACTACCTCAAAGACGGCTTCTGGGCCCTCAAACGCCAGGATGAGCTTCCAAACCCAGGACTCAAGGTGCGTTTCCTTGAGCGTATGGAAGACGTCACCGACATCATCAATGCAGCTGAGGACAAGTCTGCAGCCAGAGCAGAGCTCATCAAGAAAGCTACCGAGGGAGGCAAAGGACTTAGAGCTGCGGTAGAAGAGTTCTACTATGGCAACCAGTTCTTCCTCTTTGTATACAAGGAGTTCAGTGACGTCCGTCTGGTCGGAGCACCACCTTCATCTATAGGAAAGTTTGGTGGAGACACAGACAACTGGATGTGGCCTCGTCACACAGGAGACTTCTCGATCTTCAGAGTCTATGCCGGAAAAGACAATGAGCCTGCTGATTATAGCGAGGACAATGTGCCATATCAGCCCAAGAAGTATTTCAAGATCTCCCGCCAGGGCGTAAAGCCGGGTGACTTCACCTTTATATATGGTTTCCCTGGCAGCACCCGCGAATACATCACATCGGATGCAGTCAGATATATCAGCGAGATTTCTGATCCTGCCAAGATTGCTCTCCGCACTCAAAGACTTGATATCCAGCAGAAATACATGGATCAAAGCCAGGCAGTCCGCATCCAGTATTCAGCCAAGAACCAGAGCGTTTCCAACGCATGGAAGAAGTGGCAGGGCGAGATGAAGGGCATCAGGAAGATGAAGACTGTGCAGAACAAGCAGGAGTTCGAAAAGGCGTTCGCCATGTGGGCGGCAAACGGAGAATTCGACGGCGTGACTGAAAGGATAGCACAGATTTACCATGACC
>CALEJC010000210.1 GCA_937898205.1 uncultured Bacteroidales bacterium | reverse complement strand
GATTGAAGGCACTCTTCTCAAAGAAATATGCGCGCGTGCTGCTGCTTGGCGTCTTTATCGCCGTGTTCCAGCAGTGGTGCGGTACCAATGTGATATTCAATTATGCTCAGGAGATCTTCTCTGCTGCAGGATATAGCGTGGGAGATGTGCTCTTCAATATTGTGATTACAGGCATTGCTAATGTCGTATTTACCATCGTCGCCCTTTATGTGGTGGACCGTTGGGGCAGGCGCTCGCTGATGCTCTTTGGCGCTGCCGGACTTGGCGTCATCTATCTGATCCTCGGCATCTGCTACCATTTCCATATCACTGGCTTCTTCATGATTGTGCTTGTTGTCGCCGCGATTGCGTGCTACGCGATGTCTCTGGGCCCTGTGACATGGGTGCTCCTTGCAGAAATCTTCCCAAACAGGGTGCGTGGCGTGGCCATGGCGACATGTACGTTTGCTCTTTGGACCGGTTGCACAACACTCACATTCAGTTTCCCTTCGCTCAATGCCAGCCTTGGCACAAGCGGGACATTCTGGATCTACTCGGGCATCTGCCTGATCGGTCTTATCTTCTTCCTGAGAAGACTTCCTGAAACCAAAGGCAAGAGCCTCGAACAGATTGAAAAAGAACTCTAATCTCATACAACTATGTGTAAAGCTTGGTCTGAAATCATCAGCATCCCTACATACGAAGTGGGAGCACCGGAAAAGAACCCTATTTTTCTTGAGAAACGAGTATATCAAGGTTCCAGCGGAGTGGTGTATCCATATCCTGTGATCGAGAGCATCAGTAACGAGAAAGTGGATAAGCAATACCATGCTGTGTATCTTGAAAACGAATACATCAAAGTGATGATTCTGCCGGAGCTCGGCGGTAGAGTTCAGATGGCCTATGACAAGATCAAGCAGCGCCACTTTGTCTACTACAACTCTGTCATCAAGCCTGCACTTGTGGGGCTTGCCGGTCCGTGGATCAGCGGCGGTATTGAGTTTAACTGGCCTCAGCATCACCGTCCAAGCACCTATCTTCCTGTGGATTATCGCATCCAGGAAAACAAGGATGGAAGTGTGACGGTCTGGATAAATGAGATGGAAAGGATGTTCCACCAGAAAGGACTTGCCGGCTTTACCCTCCGTCCGGGCTGCGCCTACCTTGAGATTGAAGCAAGGCTGAGCAACCGCACGGACATCCCACAGACCTTCCTCTGGTGGGCAAATCCTGCAGTCAAGGTCAATGACGACTACCAGAGTGTGTTCCCTCAGGATGTCAATGCTGTGTTTGATCATGGCAAGAGGGCAGTGAGCACTTTCCCGATTGCGACAGGCACATACTATAAGATGGACTACTCTTCCGGAGTGGACATCTCCAACTATAAAAACATCAAGGTCCCTACCTCATATATGGCTGTCAATTCGAAGTATGATTTTGAAGGCGGTTATGAAAACGACACCAAGGGAGGTATGCTTCATGTGGCCAACCATCATGTCTCTCCGGGCAAGAAACAATGGACCTGGGGTAATGGTGATTTTGGCCGAGCCTGGGACAGAAACCTCACAGATGAGGACGGACCATATATTGAGCTGATGGCCGGAGTCTTCACGGAAAATCAGCCGGACTTCACATGGCTGCAACCATATGAGCAGAAGACATTTACTCAGTACTTCATGCCTTATCGTCAGCTCGGACTGGTGAAGAACGCTTCTAAAGACTTGATTATGAATATCCTTCAGCCGGAGGCCGGCAAAGCCCGACTTCTGCTGCAGGTGACAAGCCGCCAGAAAGTTGCTGTGGTGGTCAAAGGCGATGATGGTCAGATTTATTATGATGCTCAGCTTGATCTTAGTCCGGAGAATATCTTTGACGAGACAATCGAAGTCGCAGCTGCTACTCTTGACGATCTCAATGTGCTGATCTACCGACAGGATAATAACAGGCTGATGCTTCAATGGCACGCGGAAAGCAAAGAACTCAAGAAAGTTCCTGATGCTGCCGAAGCGGCGCTCTCACCTGAGGACACAAAGACAGTAGAGCAGCTATATCTCACCGGTCTGCACCTCGAGCAGTATAGACATGCGACTTGGAGTGCCCTTGATTACTATGAGGAGGGATTGCGACGCGATCCGCTTGATGTGCGTTGCAACAATGCGCTCGGCCTGTGGTATATCCGCAGAGGCCGCTTTGATCGCGCAGAGAGTTACCTTCGCACAGCGGTCAAAGTGATCACCAAACGCAACCCAAATCCTTATGACAGCGAGCCTCTTTATAACCTTGGTCTTTGCCTTAAATATCAGGGCCGTCTTGACGAGGCTTATGACTGTTTCTATAAGGCAAGCTGGAGTTCTGCTCAGCAGGATCAGGCGTTTTTTGCCTGCGCCCAGATTTCAGTAGCCCAGGGGAGGTATGAGGACGCGCTTGAGGAGCTTGATAAGTCTATTGCAAGAAATAGTTTCAATCACAAGGCGCGAGCGCTTAAAGTGGCCGTGCTCAATATCTTAGGAAGAAAAACAGAGGCCCGCAGACTTGCTTCAGAGTCTCTCGTGCTGGATCCGTTTAACTACGGCTGCCTCTTTGAAACCCGTCAGCTCTCTCTTCTCAAGACTCTGATGCACGACAGCCCTTATAATTATCAGGAGCTATGTCTGGACTATGCTCAGGCCGGTCTCTGGACTTCTGCCCTTGAGGTGATCAAGCTCTCCGAGCAGAGGAAGGCAGTCAATCCGATGAACTACTACTACAAATCGTGGTTCCTCTGGGAACTCGACGATGTGGAAGGTTCGCACAAGGCATGGAATAAAGCCGAGTCAACCGATAGCTACTGCTGCTTCCCTAACAGGCTTGAGGACGTCCCTGCTCTTGACCTGTGGACAGGAGCAAGAGCAAGCTATTATCTTGGATGTCTCTACTACGACAAACGCCAGTATGACGAGGCAGTGCGTCTTTGGATGGAAAGTTCTGCTCTTGATCCGCTTTTCCCAACGGTTTGGCGCAACCTTGCTCTTGCGATGTATAATAAGCTCGGCGATCCGCAGACCGCGCTGGATTATATGCTCAGAGCATTTGACCTTGACAGCAGTGATAGTCGAGTGCTGATGGAGCTTGATCAGCTCTACAAAGCGATGGAGATGCCGGCAGAGTTTAGATATGACTTCTTGCAGAAGCATAGCGCGCTTGTTGAGCAGCGCGACGACCTTGTGCTTGAAGTGATCACATTGCTCAACGATCTCGGACGCTATGAAGAAGCGATGACGATGCTCGACGCTCACATCTTCCACCCTTGGGAAGGAGGCGAAGGCAAAGTGCCGGCGCAGTATCAGAGGGCAAGAGTGGCGCTCGCACAGCAGGCTATCAGCGATGGCAATCCGCAGAAAGCCATCACTCTGCTGGAGCAGTGTCTTGTATATCCGCACCACCTCGGCGAAGGCAAGCTCCACAATGCGCAGGACAACGACTTTTACTATTATATGGGATGTGCCTACGAGCAGATGGGACAGATGGACGCAGCACGCAGTTGCTGGAGCAAAGCCACAGAAGGCCCGACAGAACCGGCCGCTGCGATGTATTACAACGACGCCAATCCAAATAAGATCTACTTTGCCGGCCTCGCCTACCACAAGCTCGGGCAGGACGACAAGGCAAAAGGCATCTTCCACCGCCTGATCAGCTATGGCGAGAAGCACATATTTGACGAAGTCAAGATGGACTACTTTGCCGTCTCCCTCCCTGACCTCCTCATCTGGGACGGCGACCTCCAGGAAAAGAACACCATCCACTGCAAGAAAATGATGGCCCTCGGCCACGATGGCCTCAAGCAACTGCGGTAATCTCGAGTAACGTATTTTTAATAATCGTGCTCGGTGTGATTTTAACCTACACACCGAGCACGGTTGCGTTTTGTAGGTAGTTGTCTATTAGCTATTTAAGATTTTCCGCTGTGCCCGGTGTGTCACCTCAAATCACACCGAGCACAGTGGACGTGCTAAATGTCGCAGAGGAATTGGCGGAACCTGCAATGATAAAGTCTACTCTCTTTGATGTTAGGGGAATATTATACTCAATGCATATGCGCACTTCATCATCAATATCTGAATCATCAACGATGTTGCGCATAAACTGCATGGAATTTTGCCATGAGGAATATTCTCTCTCGTGGCCGGCATTCAAACCTCTCATTATTATTGCGTTCAAAATTTTGTCCGCAATGCTATTATCCTTGACATCATTAACGAACTGTCGTTTGATGTCATTGTAGACTATCATATAATTTCTATTGATTAACTTGCTAATAGCAAATTTAAAAAAAACTCTAGAAATATCGATGATACTCAACTCTTAGGTATTATTTTCTATTCTTCAAAATCCAATTGTTGAACATAATTTTTCAGTATTCTTTATTGCTATCCGCCAGTTTATCCCCTCTGAGCAGGCTGGCCATCCGCGGCCGTAAGCGGAAGGGGCCCAGCCGCCAGGCTGGGAAGGAATAGACCGAAGGTCGTACCTGCGAGGAGGGGATAAACTGGTGGCAATACCTACTTAACACTCACCTTGGGAAGATCTGACCAGAGGGTGGTGTAGTGAGGGGATTGCTTCTCCTTGAGCATGCGGATGTGCCCGTCGCCCTGTGCGGCCAGACGCAGTGCATCCCTGCCGAAGGATGACCTGATCGCATCCATAGTAGTAGAAAGCCGTTGCTCCTTCTCCTGCTCATCCTTATCCGCAAAAATTGACCCCGTGCCTGTCCCGGCCTGGATCAGCTTGCTCATCACCACGCCAGCCTTCTTGTAGCCATACCCTGCGCGATGCAGCTCACGCGTCGCTTGTACCGCTGCCGCCACGATGCTGCGGTGGTCGTCACATTCGATAGGGAAGCACACCAGCTGGCTGCTGTGCGTCTGCGGCTCGCTCTGCTTAAAACGGTTGGTGAAGGCAAACACAAGCATCTCCACGCAAAGCGAATTCTGCTCTCTGAGCTGCTCGGCTGCCGAAGAAGCAAAATTGGCGACCTGCTCGCAAAGCATCTCGCGGTCGTAGATCTCCTTGGCGGAGCTTCGCGAAACGCAAATAGACTGCTTGGCCTCGATGCCGTGCTCAAACTCAATGCAACTCTCGCCGCGGAGTTCGCGCCAGGTGCGCACTCCGTTGATGCCCATAATGCCGTAGACCGTGCTCTGAGGCAGTTGCGTGAAATCCCACGCGGTCTTGATGAAGCGGCTGTGAAGCTTGACCTTGCTCTTGCGGCCTATGCCCCAGACATCCTCAATCGGAAACTTCCTCAGCACCTTCTCTATGTCCTGAGGTCTGTGCATATAGCAGCCACCTCGGAGCTTGGGATATTGCTTGCAGAGCTTGGATGCGATCTTGGCAAGTGTCTTGGTCGGCGCTATGCCCACTGACACGGGGATGCTGGTGAGACGGTAACACTCTGAAGAGATGAGCTTTGCATAGCTGTCAAGGTCTTCGATGGCAAGGCCTCTCAGGTCAAGAAACGCTTCGTCGATAGAGTAAACCTCAATCGATGGAGCAAAACTCTCCAGCACCCACCTCACCCTTTGGGACATGTCTCCATAGAGCGCCATATTGCCTGAAAAGACGGCAACATCGTTTTTCTCAATTATATCTTTAATTTTAAAATAAGGGTCGCCCATCTTTATGCCCAGCGCCTTGGCTTCGTTGGAACGCGCGATTGCACATCCGTCATTGTTGGAAAGCACGATGACAGGGCGGTTTCTGAGTTCCGGGCGGAAAACTCTCTCGCAGGAAGCAAAGAAATTATTGCAGTCGGCCAGGGCAAACATTATCTACATCTTTTTGATCACATAGGTTACCACACCCCAGATAAGGAACTGACTATCAGGCAGGATCTCAATGGGTTTGTACTTCTTATTGGCCTCGTTGGCCGGCATCAACCTCACCCTGTCTCCGTTGATCTCCACTCTCTTGACGGTGTATTCCCCATCGATGAAGCAGACTGCCTTGCAATTGTTATATGGCTCTATGGCTCTATCCACGATGATGATATCTCCCTCGTCCATATCTGCGTCCACCATGGATACTCCGTCAATCCTGAAAAAGAAAGTGGATGCCTTGTGCTTGACAAGAAGCTTGACCAGATCCAGCTTCTCCTTTATGCCGCTTGCAGGCGAAGGGAAACCGGCTTTGATATCATCCAGAAGATAGCTTTCAAAATTATCATTCATAGCTTGTCTTTTATACTATACAAATTTAGATATTTATTAACTTTACACAATTGAAAATCTATTAACCACGAAATTATATGAGACACTTGATCGCGACTCTTCTGATCGCACTCGGCTTTTCTGCCTATGCGGCACCAAAGCCGGCGATGCCTGACTGGCAAAACCCTGAAGTTGTTGAAGTCAACAGGCTTCCGATGACGACTACATTTGAAACCGACGGACTCAAACAGGTCTTAAACGGCACCTGGAAGTTCAACTGGAACGAAGATCTCAACACCCGTCCGCTTGATTTCTATAATCCCGGCTATGATGATGCCTCTTGGGATAGCATGCCTGTCCCAGGCCTATGGGAGCTCAACGGCTACGGCGATCCGCTGTATCTCAATGCCGGCTACCCTTGGCGACGTCACTTCAGACACAATCCTCCATTTGTCCCCGAGGAGCGCAACTATGTGGGCCAGTACCGCCGCACATTTGAGCTCGGTCCGGAGTGGAACGGCAAGGATGTGATCCTGCACATCGGCTCTGCTACATCCAATGTGCGTGTCTGGGTCAACGGCAAAGAAGTCGGCTATAGCGAAGACAGCAAGCTGGAAGCCCGCTTTGACATCACCAAGTATGTGAAGACGGGAGAGAACCTCATCGCCCTTGAAATCTTCCGCTGGTGCGACGGCACATACCTCGAAGACCAGGACTTCTTCCGCTACAGCGGCATCGCCCGCGATGTGTATGTCTTCTCACGTGAGAAGAAGCGCATCAATGATATCCGTGTGATTGCATCAGCCTCCGGCGAAGCCAAGCTCAAAACCGAAGTGAGCAAAGGCGTGACCAAAGTAGAATATATCATCGAAGATGCTTCCGGCAAGCAGGTTGCAAGCGCAGAGGTGCCTGTGTCAAAGCTGGTGGCAGAGACCACCCTCGCAGTCGCTGACGTGAAGCAGTGGAGCGCTGAGACTCCATATCTATACACTCTCAAAGTGGCTTCTTATGATAAAAAGGGAGTGACTGAGAAGACAGAAATCAAGATCGGCTTCCGCGACAGCTATATCAAGGATGGTCAGTTATTTGTCAATGGCAAGCCTATCATCATCAAGGGTGCAGACCGCCATGAGATGAATCCTCATAAGGGATATGTGGTCTCTGAGGAGGATATGATCAAGGATATCAAAATCATGAA